>NZ_VHIK01000068.1:0-45454 GCF_006680105.1 Bacillus sp. B4EP4a | reverse complement strand
ATTAGCTGAGGAACAAAAGAAAAAGGAAGAAGCAGCTCGATTAGCTGAGGAACAAAAGAAAAAAGAAGAAGCAGCTCGATTAGCTGAAGAAAAAAAGGAACAAAAGGCGGTCAACAGTGTTTATTATGAGAACTGTGATGCCGCACGATCGGCAGGTGCAGCACCTGTATATAAAGGAACTCCTGGTTACGACAAGCATCTAGACCGTGATGGCGATGGAATTGGTTGTGATAAGTAAAGTAAGCTAACGGGTGCTTGAGTTCCATAGGATGCACTAATGAAGACCACTTATTAGGTGGTCTCTTTTATTTGTTCAAAAATCATCATTAATCTTTAACAAAGCTTATTTTAAATAAAGGCTATGTTAAATCTTGTTGTTGATAATTGAATATTCCGAACAAAAATGGGCATAATAAAAGATATAATGATGGTTCGGAGATGATATAGCGTGGAGTTAAAGGAAATAAAGAAGCTCGCCGAAGCATTAAATGAAAGCGGTAACAGGAACTTGTATATTTCTTGCAGTCTCGAACGAAACCGATGTCGGCTCCTATTCGTGCAATTGATGAAATCCAGGAACAAAAGCATAAAGCTGGTCTTGTCTGCCCACATTGCGACAGCCATTTTGTTGTGCGATTTGGTAAATACGTTATCAAAACACGTGCTGGAGAGGTGAAACAGCAGCGTTACCGCTGTAAAGCCTGCCATCAAACCTTCAACGACCTCACAAACACGCCTCTTCAACGCACCAGAAGACCACATCTTTGGGTTCGGTTCATCGAATGCATGATTGAGGGCTATTCGTTGAGAAAATGTGCCGAGCAATTGGGTAATGAGGTGACGCATGTAACCTTGTTTTACTGGCGGCATAAAATTCTTTCGGCTCTGAAGCAAATCCCAACTGAAGCGTTCCAAGGAATCGTCGAGATGGACGAGACCTATTTCTTGTACTCTGAGAAAGGGAAAAGAAACATCTCTGAACGTAAGTCGCGTAAACGCGGTGGTAAAGCTAAATATCGCGGCATCAGCAATGACCAAATATGCGTATTGGTCGCCCGCGACCGCCAGAAGATGACTTTCTCTGGCGTTCTCGGACGTGGGCGTATTCGGACTTCAAAATTGGGTGAAGCGATTGGCGGTCATTTATCAGATTCGAACGTACTTTGTACGGATTCATGGCGGGCATTTAGTTCCTACGCCAATTCGAAAGGGTTAGACCATTACCGCTTCAAGTCCGATGGGAAACAGGGTGTGAAGGGCGTTTACCACATTCAGAACGTGAACAGGCTACCATAGCCGACTGAAACGCTGGATTGACCGCTTTAACGGTGTTGCAACGAAGTATCTGCAACATTATTTGGCTTGGTTTCGTTATGTAGACAGCAAGGAATATGAGAATACTTCATCGAATAAGAAAAATATGTTGGTCAAATCGTGCCTATTTACTGTGACCGACACGAATACCAAACTTCGGCTCTCTGCTTATTCTTGTTAAGCTAACGGGCAGTTTTGTTGAACAAGTTGTAAATTTAACATTTTAAAGTAAGAGCATTTCTTTGTAATGAGAAGTGCTTTTTATTTTTGTCAAAATTAAAAGGATATTTAAATAACAATAATAATATAAATAAAAACAATATAAATTTATTGTAAAACGATAAATATTATGCTAAAATCATGTTGTCATTAAATAAGTGAGGTCTTTTAAATGAATGTTAAACGAGGTTCAACCACTTTCTTAAAGGTAATTATTTTTCTGGCTGGAATTGCAGTGCTTGCTTTGTGTATCTGGTTGCCTGAGATAGCCGTTAGAGATGCAAGGGTACATCCAGATACGGCTTACTTCCTAATCCCCTTTTTAGTATGTGCATACGGATTCTGTATTGCGTTTTCTGTTGCGTTGTATCAAGCATATAAACTATTAACCTACATCGAAAAGAACAATGCTTTCTCTGAATTATCCCTTAAATCTTTGAAGATTATAAAGAAATGCGCTTTTACAGTCATTTTCCTCATTTTGTTAGGAATAGTAAGCTTAAGGGTGCTTGCTAAAGTTACAGGTAGTGATGATGCAGCGGGTCCTACATCATTATGTCTAATGGGTATTTTAGCAACAAGTATCATCGCAGCCATTGTGGACGCACTTCAAAAGCCATTAAAAAATGCCCCAGATATAAAGTCAAAAAATGAATGATTAACGGATATGTAAGACTTTGGATTGTCAGCCAGGTGATTTTTGGAGTACAAAAGCGACGAAGACACTCAATAAAAACAGACACAACTAATTTATTTAACTACGGGGACGATAGCTCAATGAACCGCCTTTTCACCAAGGCGGTTTTCTTATGGTCAAATATCAACATTAGAATTTAACATAGCCATTATTTTAAATAGGAGTTATTAATTTGGCAGAAGAGAAAAAAAGCTATAGATCATCTATCGGTGTGAATGAATTTTATTATGCGGTTTTAACAGATGACGATGACCATTCATTTACGGCTGGTGAAATTACCCGGATTAAATTTCTGCAAAATATTGAGGTAGTAATGCCGCAAGAAGCGATGAGGGCGTATGGGGATAATGGTACAGCTGAAATTGCTATTTCAGGTGGAAATGTAACAGTATCCACTCAATTTCACAAAGTACCTATTCAGGATAAGAATATTTTATTTGGTCTAGAAACAGTGGACGGACTTTCGTCCATTGGCGGTGAGGATGTGCCACCTTATGTGGCAACGGTATTTACTAAGACATTTGAGGACGGTTCTAAAGAGTGGGTGGGGCTTACAAAAGGAATGTTCATGCGTTCTAAAATTTCCGGTAAAACCAAAGAAGAAAACAAAGAATTTGATAATGAAGAAGTCACTGGAGAATTTATGGAGCGTTATGTAGAAGGAACCGAATCTGAAAAATCTGTTCTTTTCGGAGCTGACAAAAAAGGTGAAACAGACAGCCGGGATTCTCTATTCCAAAAGATATTTGGCAAACCTTATCCAGGAACAACTGGAGAGCAAGGTGGTGTGGAAGGATAATGACAAACTTTAAAGCTGTTGTAATTGAAGATATCCAGGTCAACAGATTAGTAGTATTAGCAGTCAAAGAAAAAGAAAATGAAATAAATATTCGTTTAGCCCAAGAAGGCGAAGTCCCTGACTTTTTAGCAACAAGAGCGATCACAGAAGGTGAAGAGGTCTATGTGACTATTAAGAATAGAGAAACATGGAAGGTCGAAGCGGGAGCAGACATTCAGGCAGGTGTTCCAGTAGGGACTGGTGAAGATGGGAAAATCGTTGAAGCTCTTGGAGAAAATGCACCAGCTATCATCGGATATTATATAAATGCGGCAAAAGCTGGGGAAGTTGTTAGTTATGTCCGGAATGTAAAAGGTGGAGGAGAAGGTATTCCGGGTCGCAAGGCTCAAAAGGCGACAAGGGTGCTGATGGATTCCCGACGGAAGAACAGTGGAACGAATTAGTAGCGAGAGTAGAGACACTAGAAGGATAAAGAGCAGGAATATTCCTGCTTTATCTTAATTTTTACTTTTAGTGAAGGTTTTAAAGAAACAATTTATTGTCCTTGACACTTCTTTCAACTGGTGAATTACTTTCATTAAAGGCTGTTTATTTAATGAAGTAAATCTTTTTGTTTCTGGGTTCAATTTTGTAATTGGTAACCAAATGGAAATATTTGTTTTTATGAGAATAAGTCGAAAATATATAAGGGTGAACAAAACCTTGTATATTTTCGACTTGATGCAAAAGTACCAGTTTTATCATTGACAACTGTACTTGAACTTAGGCTCTGTCTGAATATAAAAGGCATTTCTTACTTGCGCACTCCAATTTGCAAAGGCTGATCTCCATTCAGGAGTGTTAAAGAATTGATCTACAGTTTGAGTTTCAGAATGCCAAACTATAAATAGGTTGAGTGGGGCAATTCCTCCTGCCCAAATTCCATTATTTGCGTCAGTATCTTCTTCCCTTACTAATAATAAGGGTAGACCAAATTGAAAAGCCATTGAAGGTTCTACTTGTGAATAAACTGATCCTTCCCAGAACGGAGTGGATGGTGGAAGGGGTCCCTCATTGACGCCAACTGTCTTAATTTGAAAACGACGGAGGTTTACTGCTAACATTCCATAGCTTGATGAAACTAACCGACGAATATCGGTTAAAATGGCTTCGGGATAACTTTCGCTTAAAGGTAATGTACGTGGAAAAAGCAAAGCATTCTCAATCTCAAAAATTAGACGGTTTAGAAACTGTTGTTGGTTATCATTTAAATGAGTTGTCGTACTTAAAAATATGGGAATACGATAAGCACGGTCAATACACTCTTGGTGTGCCGATCCTATTTTTGCTTCATCTTTGCTTAAAGAGCTATGCTCATTATTACTCACTTTCTCTTCATCTTTGCGAAAAGAGCTATGCTCATTATTACTCACTTTCTCTTCATCCTTGCGTGAAGAGCTATCCTTATTTTTACTCACTTTCTCACCTTCTTTTTTATTAATTCTTCATAGTTTATGTAGATTAGTTTTTAAAGAGCTTATCTCTACTAAATATAGGCGGTTTGCTGTTTTACAAATCAATTCTGCTGTAGACTCAGAAAGCTATCACCTATAGAGTATCCGAAATTAATGATTGAATAAATTGGAAAATTTAGGGGGAGGTTAAAAACCTTCTTCAACTACCGGGTGCTTTAGTTCCATAGGGCATAAAGGAAGACCACAAAAAAGTGGTCTCTTTTATTTGTTCAAAAATCAACATTTCTCTAGCCCGAAATATTTGGGGAAGGAATTTTTTTCTGTCTTTTATAAGAACGTTAGTTCGTATATAATGGATGTAAAGGAGGGATCTTTCTGATGAGTACAATTCGTGATAGATGGCTCGTTAAATGGCAAGCAGCGTTGATTATTCCAGAACATAAAGCTTTAAATAAAAAAATGGGTGAGGTTGATTGCTTCCTTAATAAAAAACCTGTCCTTGATGAATACCAGGTTGAAGAGTTTGAAAACAACATTCATTATGCGATGGAATATCATTTACGGCTAAGTTTTTCATTGCATAACGAGGGAAGTCCTTATGATTTGCACGGGTATTGTGTGTACATACATCCTGTCACGAAAGAGTTACGTATTCAGAAGAAAGATAGTTCCTTTGAGTATATTCAATTTAATGAGATTATTGATGTGATTGTAGAGGATTAAAAAAAGCCCACCTTAAAATACAGGAGGGCTTTGTAGTGTTTGAAGAATAAACAAAAAAGGCATATAGATTTAGGAGTATACAAATGGAGATTCAGATTGGGGTTCAATTGTTTGCGAACGGTGCTAAGTTCTTACAGTCTTTTGAGACCATTTCAACACAAACTCCTCCAAAACAGTTCACACCTCCTTCCCTAGTTATAGACGATTGTACTTATAAGAAGGTTTTCTGTTTTTTAAAATTATCCCTTTGTTACTATGAAGTACAGCTAAAAATATAGAAAACATTTTAAGAATCAGTGCAGCAATAGTAGAAAATCCTTGCCTGACAACTTCCGATCAGTAAAGGTAAACCGTTTATAAACATGATAAACCGAAATCATTACTAATTTTGGTTTTTTGTCGCGTTTATACTTTTTTCAGTCTATGAATACCTTAACACTCAGAAAAGGATAGAACAGAGCCGAGCATTTATGGAAGAAAGCAAAGAGTTGGATAAGGAATATTATATTATAGCAATCGGAGTACATAACAAAACGATTAAAGTCCATGTGACGATAGAGGGAAAACCGGAATGAACTCGCCTATACTATGACTCAAATCGCCCAAAAGCATGATGGAGGATTATGAAATCATAGTTAGAGCTATAGGAGGACACCCAGTTTCCAATTGAAAGCCTTGACAACTAACTTATACATTACTGTTGTTTTTTCTTAAATTACCGATCACATTTCTCCAATAAGAAAGGTATAAAGGTCGGTAATAATCTGCTGGCTATGTCGCTCCAGATGGGGTTCAAGAAGCATACTGTAAACGTGCACTGTAGTGAAATGTTATGCTATATGTTAATAATAAAGTAGTTTAAGAAGTAATAAAGTCCTTTTAAAAATAGTTGTTTAAAAATAGAATATTTTGATATTAACCTAGGTGAAAATGTTATTATTTACATATTACGGATAAAGAGGGATGATCGAATGGGTTATGTTCGTGAAAAATTAATAATTACGACAGAAAGGCTGGTCCTTAGATTATTTCAAACATCCGATGCGGCAACAGTTGTGACTCTTTGCAATAACTATAATATTTATAAAAATACATTGTACCTGCCTTATCCGTATAGTTTAAATGATGCATTATCGTGGATGGAACACCATTACGATAATTTTATGGCGGATAATAATTATGAGTTTGCGGTGACAGACAAGGTAACCGGCGAAGTATTTGGAGCAATTGCGTTATCTAACAATAAAAGTTTTAACCAAGGTGAAATAGCCTATTGGATTGGCGAGCCATATTGGGGAAATGGCTATGCGACAGAGGCAGCACAGTCGATTTTACAATTTGCTTTTGAAGAAAAGAAACTGCACAAAGTGTTTGCACGATATTTTTCATCGAACCCTGCTTCAGGGAAGGTTATAGGAAAGATTGGTATGAAAAAAGAAGGGATTTTAAAGGAACATGTAATAAAAGACGGTAAATATGAGGATTTAGTATATTACGGAATTATTAATGAAAATGATTAATAATTAACATGCGAAACGAAGAAATGGGGGCTATAGTTGACTAAACGCCTTCCCAAATTAATAACCATATTATTCTTAATAAAAACAGAGAGTGAACGAGAAACATAAATTGTAAACAACTTTAATAACCTTCAATCGAGGTTACTTTACTTGAATGAAAAAAGTAAAAAGATAAAATGATATTCCTATCTTAATGCTATCTTATCAAAATAAGAATATCTAGAAAGTCAGATTGATATTCTCTACTATTGGTCAATAAGACAAAATGAGGTCAAGGATGCCCGAATGGTTAGCATGAATGGTGTTAAGCCTAAAACAATCGCACAAGCCCATTTGGAAGCAGCCCAAGAAGGATACAGAATTGAAAAATGGGTGCTTGCTGTTGATAATGACCAGGGCGGTTTAAATTTTATTGATAAGATGAAAACTTTAGTAAATGAGGATATTTTAGAAGTGGACATACCAGATATTAAAGATTCTGATTGGAACGATCAATTAAAAAAGCAAGTTGCTAATAAATCAGAATCCAGATATGAATATGTTTCTTCTCAATATAAAATACAAAGTAGCGCAGCTTTAGAAAGATAAATCTAATCGAAACTTGATTGTAGGAGAATATGCCATGCCCAGAGAGGATTTATTCGAAAAATGGGAATCGTTAAATGAAGATTTTTTTAATTCTCTTCGAAACGATTATGTTTATCAAATCAGAAAAAAGATAAGTAAATATAATAATTTTATATGGATAGGTACGATTATTCTAATTGTCATAACATCAATATTGTTAAATTTAATCGAAGACCAAGCTGAGTTAATACTACTTTCAAGGGGAATGCTGTTGCCTATTAGTGCAGGTTGTTTGGGGTTACTAGGATTTCTTATTGCAGCCGTTTCTTTATCTACAGATTTTAGTAAGGATACTAATGATAAATTAATTAATGAATTAACAATAATAAAATTAGAAAAAATGAAACTTCTTGCGATAAACCTTGTAATGACAACTATTTTAACGACTATTTTATTTATAGTTACCTATATACCTAAAGATTTTAATGAATTTCTTTTCGTTTTTTTCTCAATAATTTTAACATTATCATTTTACTATTCATTACTTTTTATAATACTAATCTTTGTGTTAACTAATATGTCTTATTATCTACTAAAGGATTATAGAGATAAAGTATTTAAAAAGAAGAAAGAAATTATTGAATCCAGCCAGATAACATTCCCTACGGGGATATTTTCGAAGAACGTTTCTGTAGGAGATGTTTTCACTATTGATAAAAATGGAGATGAAATTACAATTCGCTCGAAAGATTTCAATTGAATGTTAAAGGCAAGCCTTTTGGGAGGCTTGCCTTTTATTTAGGGGTACAGCCAACTATGAATTGAACATAGTCAAAAGTATGGAATGGGGTAGCGTCAGGAAAATGCGGATTTACAACGTTAAGGAAATTACCATATTAAAAAGCCCAATTTCTCAGCATTTATATTTGAGAAATTGGACTTTTTATAAAACGTCACATACTTATTTGTTACCGAGTTGTTCCGCCAAACCTATTAGAAGTCCTTCGGTTCCACGAATGTAGCAGAGCCGATATGAGTCATTATATGCAATAAACTGATGCGAAAAATTTTTAGTCCTTCCAGAACCATTTACGAATCCATTTGGCAGGAATGGCAACCAATACAGCAATTACAATAAGAACTACTTTAAGTATAAAAAATCGTTCATCTAAAGGTATCAAAATATTTCCTCCACATGTATGACGTATCCTCGTACTGAACCACTTCGCCAACGAGCTGAGCACCATACTTAGTGAGTCTGGATACCATTTCGTCAATGTCTTCAACGGTGAACATGACGCGTAGATAACCGAGGGCATTTACAGGAGCAGTCCGGTGATCTGATTAGTAGGTGGGGTGAGAAATCGCGAAAGTTCAAGTCGGCTGTGGCCATCTGGGGTAACCATCATAGCAATCTCTACGCACTGAGAACCCAATCCGGTTACGCGACCAGCCCATTCACCTTCGACAGTGGCTCACCCTTCGAGGTTCAAGCCAATCTCCTCGAAGAAAGAGATTGCGTCATCAAGGGATTCTACAACGATGCCGACATTGTCCATTCTTAGTAATTTGTTTTTTTCCATAGTTTTATCTCCTTATGTGTAAAAATTTATTATCTGATCATCTCCTTCCTGTCTGGCTTTATAAAAGTTACTTTTATGGTAGTAAACATTTATTTATGATGATTAGTAAAAAATGCAACAATAGGGAGTAAAAGATATAGTATACACCAATAATTGAAAGCGTTTTCAATAATGTTTGAACGTTGTGTGAAAATATCAATATTTTTCTGTTGGATATTTTAAACTCACATAATGGTCTTAAGCCGGGAGGAGTTGTTTCAGTTAAACAATTCGCAAAATATCAAAGGTTATATTGTAAAGTGACAAATTACCGATATGTTCTTCAACTAAATGTGAAATTTAGTTGAAGATTGATTGTATTTATTTTCATGAGAGAGAAATATATAACTAAGAACGAGAAGGAGGGAACAAATGGAAGTAAATATGAGTGTTGAAGAAGTCGTGAATCAAATTTCTGAATTAGTAGAAAAAGAAGGGAAGCTACCTAGGAAGAAAGAGGTAAAGAAGTCAGATCCTGAGTTAATGAAAAACGCATTGTATTACTTTCCTAGTTGGGATAATGCAGTAGAACATAGCATGGGATCTTAAACATAAACGATATAAACAATTAATCAATAAACGTAAAAACGCTAAAATGTTTTAATACATTGTTCGTTCCTTCTTCCGTAATGCCGATATAGCACAAGGGGACAGAAGGATGGGAATGGTTCAATTGTATCCGTAAAATATTTGGGCGTATTTAAAATTACACTGATATATATAGCTTGTACGAATTTCACCCGTGTTTTTTGGGTGTATTTAGTTGTAGAAAAGAGGTTTAGACTTTTTTTCGTAAACTTTATGACAGTAATGGATGAAATAGAACCCTCAATTATTCATAGTCGATGAATCATATTTGGAGGAGAAAACTATGACACCATTTTGGATTATCAAACTTAGATTATACTCCTTTTTAAAGTGTTCGAGCCTAATTTAATAGGGGAAAGATTGTCTACAAGAGAAGTTATCCAATCTCATTATTGAACGACTTTATGTTGAAGAATAAGAAGGGGGACTTCTAAATACAGGAAGTCCCCTTATTTTAATGCTGATAATCAATACATTTCGAAAAAGGCAAAGGAACACTGGGAATGAAAATTCTTAAATACATAGCACGAACAATAATAGAAAAGATTGGCGTTATAAGTGTGACTGTAAAATAAAATTGAACCGTTTGTAAAAAAGATGCACGGTTTAGAATACAGTTTGATCAAAAGATCCTCTCTCTTAAACCATTATTGATTTCTCAATGATAGGAGCTGATTCTGATCGAACTTTTATTAAAAACAACAAATGCAATAGGCTGTTAGGTGGCGTAGTTTGCTGCCTGTTTTTGTTTAGAATATTAAATAGATGGTGATAATTACCTAAAAGGAGAAAAAAGAAATGTTAAGAGCTGTAATGAAACTCAATATTCCTGGGTAGTCGGACTTTATTTTACGTTTCGTTTGGTAAACAAGGGCTCTTTATGTCGAATTTTAATGTTTCCATCAATTCGCTATTCCTGATTGTGACAGCTAGTTTGAATGGGATTACTCAATCCTATAATTTGGTTTGTTCAAAGGGAGTCTTTAAGGAATAAGTGGTAGCGACTCGTGATTCTTCAGTCGATATTTGCAAGGAAGTGTAGAATATGGTAAAAAACGTTAAAATCAGCCCTCGTCAATTTTGTATTTTGGTGATTTTATTTTCTATAGGAACGACCATCTTAATTATTCCAGCTGCTATCATAAAAACGGCACAACAAGATGCCTGGATCTCAGCTTTACTCGGTATAGGACTAGGTTTATTACTAGTGGCGTTAATCATTACCTTAGCAAACCGTTATCCGAATATGACATTAGTCGAAATTAATGAAAAACTTCTCGGAAGATGGTTAGGCAAGACCGTTTCTCTTGCGTTTGTTTTCTTTTCATTTATCTCTGCAGCAGGACTTTTATTCCAGGTTGGGACTTTTTTGACGACACAAATGATGCCTGATACACCCGTATTAATGATCAATATTCTTTTTGCGTGCGTTGTGATCATGGGAATTCGCCTTGGACTTGAAACCTTGGCTCGTTCGGCCGAGATTTTCTTTGCTTTTTTCATTATCCTATTTATCATTTTGGTAGTTTCTGTTGCTCCTCAAATCGATTTTCAGAACATACAGCCTGTATTCGAAGTAAGAATGAAACCCATTATATGGTCAAGCCTCATTTTTGTCAGCATTTTTTGTCTACCCTCTGTTGTATTATTAATGGTTTTTCCCGTGTCTGTAAATCAGCCAAAACAAGCCAAACAAGCCTTTTTTTCAGGAATAATCATTGGGGGCCTCTTTTTAACCATCATTATCGTTTTAGGCATTTTGGTTTTAGGTATTGATGTTGCTTCGAGACACATGTATCCAAGTTATGCGATAGCCAGAAGAATCAATGTAGGGGGTTTTATACAACGGATTGAGGCAGTAATGGCTATCATGTGGTTTATTTCAATGTATTTTAAATTGATATTTTATTTTTACGCAGCGATTACAGGTCTTGCCCAAACATTAAATGTAAAAGACTATCGACCACTTACTTTACCATTAGGGATGATTATGGTTGTCATGTCTGTGACCTTACATCCTGATATTCTTGATTATAATCAATACAATAAAGGCATTTTTATGGTACATGCTTCAACCTATGGGCTATTTCTTCCTCTACTATTGTTAGGAATAAGTGCCTTTCGAAAAAAGGAAGAGACCAAACAGAATGAAATTCCCTAAGATACCACCAAAAGATGTTGAATGACAATAAGGTGTTTAAAAACAATAAAGTCGATTAAGTGTTTTAAGTAACAAAAAAATGGTTTAAAAAAGGGTAAATCCATGAATCTCAAGAGTTTTACAGTCCAATTTTAAACAACTTTATTATCATATTTTTATGTGCAGCCGTTTTACCTCTTTCTTGTCACAGTAATCCCCCTATATCTCAAGTGGTTAGAACAAGATATGAGATGGTAAGGCCAACGCATTAGATGGAGTTAATTTGGTATTATATTAATTTTTGGATATAGTTTGCAATAGAGAAAGGAGCGATTTCCTATGGAAGAAAAAGAAAAACTAATCCAAATTTATCGGGATGTATTAGATGGAAGAAGAGCACGATTTCCTAACCACTTTTTTGTAGGAGATCAGGGAATGAAATATTTAGCCTTCCTAACATGTTACCTCATTGAAGAGTACTTAGGAATTCCTATAGAAGAAATTCCTCGAAAAGTCAAAGCGGAAACCCTTTGGAATCACCGTTTACGACCTCCTTCTCATGTTCATGGATGGAAGGGTTTTATAGTGGTAATTGAAAATGCTTACCCTGGAAAGTTTCAACCTTGGGAATTCAATCAAGTTTCCAATAATTATTGGAAAGGGGAAAACGGAAGAAAAAGGGCAATTGAAGTCGTTCGATTCGTGATTGAAGAAAAATGCAAGATACCCCATCAAGAAATCCCTTTGAAAATCAACCATCGCTTCTTTAAAGATCAAAAACTTAATGGTATTTTTCGTTCTTTTGATTATTCTCCTTATCAAGTGATTAATGCTGTGTATCCTGGTCATTTTCAACCGTGGGAATTGGCTAACGTTCCAGTTAATTATTGGAAGAACCCTGAGAACATCAAACAGACGTTAGATTGGTTTCTTTTTCAAAAGCTCTGCTTTTCTTCTTATGAAGATGCTCTTATGAGACTCAAGAAAAAGGACTTCTTCCAATATCGGTTGACTGGATTACTTCAAAGGGCCTTCGACTTTCGATTGTTTAGGGTACAACAATGGATAAGAGAACAAAACACTCATGACCATCTAACATTAATAAACGATAGGGTACAGAAACGATTTGAGGAATGAGAAACTGTATGAAATTCCTTCAAGTATAGACGGATTTAGCTCCCCTTTAACAAAACGTACTGGATATTGAAAAAAGAAAAATCTTCCTCTAATGTTATCGTGACCAAACCAAAACATTGATAGCAACTTCTCAATCCTAATGTATGTCCGCTATGTTTTAAATTGAGTAAGATCATGCCAGTTCTAACCATCGAATGCTCCGCCATGTCTGGGTTTCGAATGGAGGAACCCTCTATATTCATGTACCTGTTTACAGTCAACGGTGTGAGGACTGTGACTTCACTTGGACGGTGGAATTCCATATATTCCTGTTCAATAAAAGGTTACCCTGCACTTTATAACGATGATCGCTCATAAATGTTTCGGGCAACCGTTTGAAGGCGTAGCTTGTGAAAGGGAGGTTCCTGCTTCTCTACAAACACGTTTTATTGTGGAGAACTATTTATTTCCTTAATGTATTAAAAATTGGAAAATAGGCAGGATAATAATGAAGACATCAAACACTTCACTTCATTCGGTAACACAATAACTTCTAATAAGTCTACCTTTTAAAGAATCAAAATACTGAGTGAGGGAAAAATGTATGAGTTTTTTTAAGAAAAAAAGAAAAAACAACGGTAATCGCTTCTTATTCGAGCAAAGCGATCAAAATAAGGAAACGAACAAAGACTTGTTAAAAACAAGTCTCCAAGGAAACATTCAACATGTAAAGCAACAGCTTGGAAATAGTGGCGACATCGTGATTAGAGAAATACAAATTGGCAAAGAGGGAATCGTTAAGGCATGTATTTTTTATACCGATGGTTTGGTGGACACTAATGCCATTCAGAACTTTATCATGGAATCACTCATGTTAGATATTCATCCCGATCAGGAGCAAATGATATCGTCTCAACAGAATGTTTTACAAGTATTGAGAGATTGCATCCTTGCGGTTGGAGACATACAGGATGTTACGGAATTCAGTTCTTTATTGACTTCCCTGTTATCAGGGGATGTTATTCTCTTATTGGATGGATATGCACAAGGTTTTACAATCGGTATGCGCGGTGGAAAAGACCGTGGTGTAATGGAATCCACCACGGAAACCGTCGTTCGGGGGCCAAAGGAAGGTTTTACGGAGAACTTGCGTACCAATACGGCGTTAATTCGCCGAAAAATAAAAACCCCCCGACTTTGGTTGGAATCGAAAAGAATTGGTAAATTGACCAAAACCGATGTAGCGATCATGTATATCGATGGAATTGTGAATGACAAAGTCGTCGAAGAAGTGCACAAGCGTCTGGATCGAATCGATATCGATGGAATCCTAGAAAGTGGTTATATTGAGGAATTGATTCAAGATGAAACAAACAGTCCCTTTCCGACTATATATTATTCGGAACGCCCTGATGTGATTGCCGCCGAGCTTTTGGAAGGGAAAGTTGCCATACTAGTGGACGGAACGCCGATTGTTCTAGTCGTCCCAGCACTGTTCATCTCCTTTATTCAGTCTGCGGAAGATTATTATCAGCGTGCAGACATTAGCACCCTTATTCGTTTGCTTCGTTTTTTTTCTATTTTTATTGCTCTACTAGGACCATCCTTATATATCGCTATCACCACGTACCATCAGGAAATGTTACCAACTCCACTGCTGATCGGTCTAGCCGCTCAACGAGAAGGGGTTCCCTTTCCTGCATTTATTGAAGCTCTCATAATGGAAGGGGCGTTTGAAATCTTGCGGGAAGCTGGTTTACGAATGCCAAAAGCTATTGGACAAGCTATATCTATTGTAGGGACATTGGTGATTGGAACAGCGGCAGTAGACGCTGGAATCGTATCTGCTGCCATGGTAATCGTTGTTGCAATCACGGCTATTTCAAGCTTTGTGCTTCCTGCGTTTACCATGTCCATGTCGATTCGAATGCTCCGTTTCCCGATGATGGCGCTTGCCGCTTCTTTTGGCATATTCGGGTTAATCGTTGGCTTCATCGCACTTGTTCTTCATTTGTGCAGCTTGCGTTCCTTTGGGGTTCCCTATATGAGTCCTTTTGGTCCTTATATCCGTGAAGACATGAAGGATACGTTTATTCGGGTACCTAGATGGGGGATGTTTTCTCGGCCCCGTTTAATCAGCCAGAAAAACAATAAACGCGAACACGATTCGGCACCGAAACCACCGCGGAATAAAATGTAAGATTGATAACAAAGTTTTCTAAATGGTATCAAAATACACAAAATGCTTCTATTTAGATTGGATGAAGTCATTTATCATTGCGATTCTAAGCTACCAAAAAGGTATAAGAAGGATTGGAATAAACAATTTTGACTTGTCTGTGAATGTATAGGTAGATACAAAGATTGGACGGTACCGTATCCCATTCTGTTATAAGGAAAGTAGAGAAAGGAGTAGTCGAAAGTGGTGGCTGTTGCAGGAATCCTTGTCATCGTCGCTGTGATTATCGCGATCGATGTTCCTCATCTGTTGAGGAATAAATTAAAAAAGGAATTATGGATATTTTCCATTCTTCTACTATTCGGAACCGCGTTAAGCATTGCCCAAGCGCTGAATATCAAGATTCCCAATCCACTAGATGGGATTACAGCTATTTATAAACCGCTTTCCGACATGATTGAGACATTATTAAAGTGAAAATGGAATAGGCAAAAATGGGTATGTGATCATTTACTTTATAGATTATCGTATATAAGGTTGGCGGTTCCGTTCCTGTTCCCCCGTCCGGCCAACGACTTTTAAAACCTTGAAGGTTGTTATTTTTTTAGAAGCAATTACGTAACATGTATTCTATCTTTTATGTGCGAATTTATTCTCCAATCAGATTTACTTTTTTTTTCGAACGATCGCTAGCCCTAATAATATTAGAGAGAAAACAAGCCTACAAGTTAGAGAATAAGGAATCAATATAGTCTTTAAAGATGCTTGGAAATAAACTATATTTGGAAAACTGAAAAGAGATACGCTGATGATGATCATCCCTAGGGGAAAAGTCAACATGCGGTAGTTCTTTAATTTCAACGATTGGGCAAGAGCGAAGATGGATCATAAAAATGAAATCGTCACTTTAAAATAATCCGTAATAAACCAAATAATAGAAAAATCGAGTGAAAGGAGTTTAACCTATGAAACGGAGCTTTACAATGCTTATCATGCTGATTGTATTTCTATTATTTACTACGGGTTGCTGGAATCGTCGTGAATTAAATGAACTTGCTATAACGCTGGCCATAGGGCTAGATAGTACAAGGGATGGTCAATATCTTGTAACCGCCCAAGTGGTAAATCCAGGAGAAGTATCTCAGGGAAAGGGGGGTGGAGGTTCCGGCCTTTCACCGGTCGTCATCTATCAGGCGAAAGGGAAAACCGTATTTGAAGCTGTCCGAAAAATGACAAAGGAATCCCCAAGAAAAATATATCCCTCACATCTTCGAATGCTCGTGATTGGTGAGTCATTAGCAAAAGAAGGAATTGGAAAACCAATAGATTTTCTCTCTAGGGATTGGGAAATGCGCTCAGATTTTTATATCACCGTAGCTAAGGGAATGAATGCAGAAGATATCCTGAAGGTGCCCACAGCTTTAGAAAAAATACCTGCCAATAATTTGTTTGCTACCCTTGAAGTCTCGGAAAAAGCATGGGCAGGTACAAGTGCCGTTACATTAGATGAATTGATCGCGGATATGGTAAGTGACGGAAAAAGGCCAGTGTTAACAGGAATCCATGCAGATATAAAAGGTGATGAAGAAACATCTTTGAGCAAACAGAATGTAGAAATGATTAATCCCCCTGCTCGAGTAAAGTATGGTAACTTAGCTGCATTCAAAAAGGATAAATTAGTCGGTTGGTTAGATGAGAAACAAAGCAAAACGTATAACGTCATTACAAACAAGGAGAAAAGTACAGTTGTGAATATACCGTGTCCTAAAGGCGGAAAAGCTGTGTATGAAGTGAAAAAGTCAAACACGGAAATGAAAGGTAAGATAAAGAATGGAAAACCTGAGATAGATCTAAATGTTCGTGTAGAAGGCAATGTAGGTGAAGTAGAATGCCATATCGATTTGACAAAACCAGAAACGTTTGAAAAATTAGAGGAAATTTATGAAAAAGAAACGGAGGAAATGTTCAAAAAGGCAATAAAACAGGTACAGGAAAATGAAAAAGTAGACATTTTTGGATTTGGTGAGGCGATTCATCGAGCTGATCCTAAAGCCTGGGGAAAACTCAAAAAAGATTGGGATAAAAATTTTGAGAACTTGCCTGTAAATATAAAGGTACAAGGAGAAATCCGACGCGTCGGTACGGTTGGTAATTCATTCCTGAAAAAAATAAAATAATTGGTTGGGTTTATACAAGGAATGGGGTTACATTTGTTGTTTCCAATCGCTCGCACTTGAAGGGCAATTTCGAATGCCCCCTCCCGATCAATCTAGGGAGCAGCCATTCTCAATCCTTGTGTATTTGGTACCCAAATATAGATTGTTGGGGAGCCCCAATCGCTTCGCTACCCCTATAAGACCGTGGGCTACTCGCCCACGACCCAGCCAACGTAGCACGTTGGATTGCACTAAAAAAATCAACCTCCCTCTTGGATAGATGAGTCCGTTAACTCCTTAATGTTCCCGTCGGTCCGCTTACCATTGACAGACGCCAAATGTAGCAGCACTCCTAAGGCTAGAGTTTATTCTAACAAAACAAGGTCAACAATAGGGATAATAACCATTGATAGGATGTTGAATTATGGTAAAAGATATTAAAATTAGTGCTCGGCAATTTGCAATATTAGTTATTTTATTTTCTATAGGTACGACCATCTTGGTGATTCCTGGAAGTATGGCTCAAGAGGTAAAACAAGATGCTTGGATTGCAGCTGTAATCGGTACAGGCATAGGTTTATTGGTGGTGGCTTTATATATCGCTATAGGCAGGATGTTCCCCACTATGACACTGGTTGAAATCAATGAAACACTTCTCGGCAAATGGTTAGGTAAGGCAATTTCTCTTACGTTTGTTTTCTTTTCACTTTACGCCGCTGGAGAACTATTGTTTTATGTTGGTAATTTCTTGACGACACAGATCATGCCGGACACCCCTATTGAAGCGATCCAAATTCTTTTCGCATGCATCTTAATTATGGGAATTCGCCTTGGTCTTGAAACGTTGGCTCGTACTGGAGAAATTTTATTTCCTATCATTGTTTTTTTATTCGTAATTCTAGTGGTTTCAGTATTTTTACCTCCAGTTCAATTTAAGTTTGAAAACATACAACCCGTATTTGAAACAGGATTAAAACCGATGATACGGGCTGTTTTTCTTTTTACAAGTATTTTTTCTTTGCCTTTGATTGTATTATTAATGATTTTTCCTGTTTCAATGAATCAACCAAAAGCAGCTGAAAAAAACTTTTTTATCGGAATGCTCATTGGAGGAATCTTTTTAATCATCCTTATCACTTTAACTATTTTAGTTTTAGGTGCTGATAATAGTGCCAGACAGATGTATCCAAGTTATGCTTTGGCTAGGAAGATAAACATAGGGGATTTTTTGCAACGGGTAGAAGCCATAATAGCCATCATATGGCTTATCACTATTTATTTTAAAATGGTGTTTTATTTTTACGCGTCCGTTATCGGTCTTGCACAAACGTTGAAAATAAACAATTATCGCCCACTCACGCTACCTTTAGGGATGATCGTGGTTTCGCTTTCCTTAATTATACATCCCGATGTCGCCCATTCAGCCACATTTGACAAAGAAGTTTGGCCGCTATACGTTTCAACGTACGGACTTGTTCTCCCATTACTCTTATTAGCAGTCAACGCATTCCGGAAAAAAATAAAAAAAATTAGCGAATACGGTTAAGGTTTTTTATTTTTTTCCCGTTCCAAAGTGAACACTGATTCCCTGTACTCTGAAAAATTGGCTTTAGTATACTGCTAATAATTTGTTAAATTATCTAACCAAGTAATAAGCTTGTTCCCATTAAATTGTAAATGAATAGCGTTTGCAAAGGAGATAAGTACAATTGTCCATATTCCTCATAAAAAAACCAAAGGTCGTTTGTATTCGTCTGAGTTTGTTAAAGTTATGTTTACCTTGAAAATTAGACAGCATGTAGAAGGATGGCCAATATCTTGTAACAGCCCAAGTGGCAAATCCAATAGAAGTAGCTACAGGAAAAGGTAGTGGAGGTACCAGTTCACCTGTAATCATCTATCAGTGAAAGGGTCATCAGTAATGGAGGCTAAAATGTGGACTCTTTTGTGTATCAGGAGATGATTTCTAACTTGTGCGTGTGCGGCCGAGCCTAGGTTGTATCATATAGCGGGTGGGATTCCCGTCGAGTAAGAACTAGCCATTCGCTCGTAGCGAGTCTTGGAGGGCTAAAGGTAACTTTAGTCTTTAAGCGTAGACAGTTAGGTGGCGGGCCGAAAGCCAAACGGTTGAAGGGATTGAGCTCCATAATGTTAGTAAATTGAGAGGGCTGATGCTTTACGCACAGCAGAAAGCTACATTTTATCCTTCGTAATGGATAAAACCTCTCTGGAGTCAGAGACCTTGGCACGTTACACATCGATATGATACGGCAACTCGGGAGACCCTACCGGTCTTTTCTTGTTATAAGAGTATGGTGTACAAGCGATAAAAAGCAAGGAAACCAAATGCTGTGTAGGGAGTCGGATAGCAGCTTAGTACCAATGAAGTTGGGTAATGCCGATGGAGGAAAGGCTAGCTACCAGTTATCGCCCTTACTAGGGAAACATTTACTACACTCAGAGGTAGGGATAAATGGAAACAAAACTACTAAGGATAGCAGAATTAGCAAAATCTGAATCTGAGAGATTAGCTACATTTTGTGAATGGTAACTAGGAGGAGCCGTGTGCGTGAATAGCGCAAGCACGGTTCTGTAAGGGGGGCAGGAACACAATCTACCGTAAGGTAGAGAGGTTCCCTTCTACTCTCCTTTATTTATTAAGGTTTTTTATAATTAGGTCTAGATAATTTTGAAAAACTAACAAACATTAAAGGACCGTCAATAGACCTGTTTTTTGTACGAAAGAAGGATGGCCAACAAGTTTCGACGAATATATCAATATACTTTTTGGAGGTGTTGGATATGGGGATTTGTTGTGGAGAGTGTCACGTTGAATTAAAGAGTGATGATTATGTCACATTGGATGAATTTAGCACGCTGAGGCACACATATTGCGGTTATGATCTTATTGCCGAGCTGATCAAAGACATTGGGACTTATCGAAATATCAAAACAAAGTATTGGTTTTCCCGTCAGCGTACTAAATGAAAATCGGTAAAATCTTGGAGTTAATTAAAACTGATACACCAGCGAATATTGCCAAAAGGGCTGATGTTCATCTTTCAGAAAAATTACTAAGAAGAGCATTGAATAAAGCTGGTTATGAGTATAGAAATTCAGGCGAAAAAGGCTGGTATTTCGTTGGTGAAGGTGACGAGGAAACGGTACAAGAGCAGCTTATTTATGACTTTGCAACAGCAGGAAAAGCAAAGGCGAACGTTTCAACTAATGTGAATAAAGAACCTATTAACGATACCAACCAACGTTCTAACGTTGGCATAAAACGTGGTAAAGAACAGGTCAAACAAGCGAACGAACAATCAGCACCAACCATAGAACGAACCAACGTTATAAGAAAACGTTCTTCATTCGATATGGATGTTGAACTTATGAAGGAACTAAAAATACAAGCAATCATTCATGATAGGACGGTTTATGAACTAGTTGAAAGTGCCGTAAGGCACTATTTAGCTGAATTAAAGGGAAAATGATGTGGCTTTGAAATAAAGTCACGATGTTTATTACAGACGACATCATTAATGTAGGAGGTTCCAACAGTAATGGTATCGTAAAAGTCGATTATGAGGGGACCGGTTTAACAGCAGGATATGGAGAGGATGATATCGGCTTTGTCTATCGTCCAACATGGTTCACGGGTACGGATAATGATGAAGTCGTCGCGACCCTTGCAGATTCAGATAATTTCTTCGTAGCTGGTCACTGGAAAAATAACATAACCGCCAAGGGCCAAGCCGTAATCGTAAAAGAACAGAATAAAGATGTAACTCTTATTGGGTTAGAAGCAGGTTTCCGCGACCACCCGGATTACTTGTTCCGTCTTCTATCAAATGCAATTTTCGAAAAATAGTAGAAATAGCCAAAGCCGGATTCAGCAATGAGTCCGGCTTTGGCTATTTGAAAAATGCTAAACGCTTGCTACTGAGTCTTGAACAATTATCTAAGCAACTGCTATATAAATACTCATTACTTTTAATCATCTGTTGCAAAAACCGCTGAAGGACGATTCTTTTCAAGAAGTAGTTGCCGATTGAAAGGCGTTTTCTACCATATACCCACTATCTATTGAGTATATTAGGTTGTATAAAAGATCTCGCAATATAAGGTTTACTAAGTAGTTTGATAAAAATTAGTAGTATTCAGAATAATAAAACTTGTATATGAAGAATAAAATACTTTATAAGTATGTAAATGAAGGTTATCCTCAACAATTCAAAAAAGGAGCTGCTATGGACCAAAAAACGTTACAGCAAATTATTAAAGAGGCTTCACTCTTTATCTACGGGCCAGAAAAAAGTTAAAAAAATACCACCTTATTTTATCAAGATACAAAATAAGGTGGTATTTTTATTTGATTAGTAAACGAAAATTTCAGTTCCTAATTAAAATAATAGTACTTTCATTTTATGAATTTGATATGTACCTGTTTTAACAGACAATAACCACAAACAGTGTCATAACTTAATAGTACTGACACCGATTTCGAAGAGCTGTAACTTTAGGAGATAATTTGCACTTATTTTAAGTGCTATTTTGCACGTAAAAGAATCAACTGTAGGGATTGATCAAAAGTTCCTCCTGTACCCCCATATTAGCGTAAATAAAAAGTATCCATTTTGAAAAAAAATTATCAAAATGGATTCTTTTCTAGTGATTTAGTATACGGTTTTTATAAAATAGTTTGATTATTTTTAGTGATCCTTATAGAACTAACGCACCGGTTAGTTCGATTCTGGTGCAAGAACCATTAGGTCTAATAATTGGCCAAAAAGGGGCTGGATTTTCCGTGTATCCATAAAAACACTAGGCTTTGCCTAGTACCACAACGTAGTTGGGGTCAGTTTTTCCTTATTCTAAATCCTGAAAGTGTCTATCAACATATCAAAATCGTAATTAAAATGGGGCCATTATTCAATTTAAGGGTTCAATCTACACATGAATCGTAAATTTTAAAAAAATAATCAAACCAATATTCTCCTCTATACGTTTATATATAGTGAAGGGAGCAAAACCCCGACTAAAAATTATTAAAGGGAGGTGGTTGGGAAACCTGCAGCATATTGACAGGCATTCGATTCTCCTGTTCATCTGGATTTAAGGGAACATTTATCAAGAACATCTAGAACATAATTTCACAAGGTGAAGAAATGTTAAAACCTTCTCCTTCACTATAATTCAGGATTAGTCAAAAAAGTACAAGCTTAAAATGCTAAATCAGACGAAGTGGGAAAGTATTTAATAGACCAAAAAGGAATGACACTTTATTATTTCACAAAAAGTGATTCAAGCGTCAGTAATTGCAAAGGTCAAGGTAGTGAAATTTAGCCGCCTTTCCATGCAGATAACATCATCTCCTCTAAATGGTTGGACAAAAAAGAGTTTAAAACAATCATAGGAGATGACGGACAAAAGCAAACAACGTACAAAGGGCATCCACTTATTACTTTGTGAAAGATAAGCAGGCCGGTGATATAAATGGTCAAGGCGTAAATAATGTCTTTTGCAAAAATAAAGAATCAGGAACGCTGATAAGTAGCAAAAAAGTTGTTTAAGTTAGAAAACTTGAACACCAAAAACCATTCATTTTTTTGAACAGATGAAAGATAAAAATAGTATTTCCAGAGGTGGATTAAAATGAAAAAATTTAGTTGTTTTTTAGTGGTGATGATTTTTATGCTTTTAATGACAGCTGGCTGCAGCTCTAATGTTAACGATGAAAAAGCCAATGAAGAGCAAACAGAAATTACAGAAGACGGAGCAGACAGTGAACAACCAGAAAAGCAGACTGTGGAAGAAGCAACAGCAACAAGTGAAGACATGCCAGATTTTCTTTCAAGCGGTAGCGAAGAAGTGATCATTTCACTGCTGGAACTAAAGGCCAATATAGAAACAGAGTCTGAAAATACCGAGCAAATCCAAACAACAGGCAAAGACCTTGAAGAAAGTTGGGATTCAATAGAAAAACAAGTAGAGGAACAGCACCCTGTAGATTATAAAAACATCGAAGAAAGTCTTTATCCACTCATCGATGAAATAAAAAAGGATCAATCAGATGTGGAAAAAATAAAGCAGTTAACTAATGACACGACAGAAAAAATGAAGGCATT
The DNA here is from genome assembly GCF_006680105.1 of Bacillus sp. B4EP4a. Classification (NCBI taxonomy): domain Bacteria; kingdom Bacillati; phylum Bacillota; class Bacilli; order Caryophanales; family Bacillaceae; genus Bacillus; species Bacillus sp. B4EP4a. The sequence continues at coordinate 22,235 of NZ_VHIK01000068.1, read as the reverse complement.
TAAAGAAAAAATAGCATCTGCTTCTTCATAATAGTTATTATGGTGAATTCGAAATCTATACAGAAAAAAAGCGACACGTACAGAATGACAGAAAGGTGTTTTTCCTTTCTGATCAGTCTGTAGTGCTGCCGCCCAAATATATATTTTGGGATCTCTAAAGTTTAAAATAAAAGCTGATCGCAAACCTAACTGAAAGTGAAAACATACCTTTTACCAGACAAAAACACTACTTTTTAAAATAATGTGATGCTGAGAAACGCTCTACAACGAAATTAACTACATTTAGACTTATAATTACCTATTCGATTCAAATAAATAGGGTCATACATTCCATAATTGACGTCCGGAAAATGGGGATTTCCAACGTTAAGAAGGTTTCAACCCCAAAAAAAGATCAATCTCCTGTAGAAATCGACCTTTTTCTAATAATTATACAAAAATATTAGTTTCTTGGATCCACATAATCTGGATAATCCGTAATAATTGCGTCAACTCTCATATCTAATAGGAAATCTGCTGCCTCTTGACTACGTACTGTCCATGATCCAATTTTCATATCAAGAGAGTGAACTTGATTCACTAATTCTTTAGTAACAATTCCATAACTTGGATTAAAATAGTCAGCATATGTTGAAAATTCCTGTAAGGCTTGTTCTGTTGTGTCAGCTCTTGAAGATGTTAACACACCGATTGGAACTTTAGGAACGAGATCATTCATTTTTTCCATTGATTCATGGTTAAATGATTGTAGAATGATTTTTTCATTTTGTGGTTTATCAAGATTTCGTTCTTTTAATTCTTCAGCTACACTTTCTTCAATCCCAGGATATAGCTCTGGAGCCTTTAATTCTACTAATATTCCAATTTTCCCGTGGTAACGATCAAGAATCTCATCAAATGTTGGGATTTGTTCACCAGCAAATTGCTCACCTTTCCAGCTGCCTGCATCTAGGCTTCTTAGTTCTTCAAACGTGAAATCACCAACTTTTCCAGATCCATCCGTTGTACGATCAACTGTCGTATCATGGATAAGTACTAATTCTCCATCCTTGCTTCTTTGAACATCAATTTCAATATAATCTGCCTTCATTTTTACTGCTTTATCATAAGCAGCAATCGTATTTTCAGGTGCATATGCCGATGCACCACGATGGGCAACATTATCAACCTTTCTTAAGTCTCCTATTGTTTCTGCTGCAAAAGCTTGACTTAGTGGACTGAATAACAACGTAAACGCTACCCCGGCACCTGCTAATAATTTTTTGTTCATGTTCTCCATCTCCAATCTAAAATATGTATACAACTATAATTATAGAAAAGAAATGTTGAAGCATTGTGTTTATAATGTATTGGTTTTATATGTTTAAGATCCTTTTTGATTTATCTAAGTTATGGAATAATCAACTTTTGTTAGTATAATATTTAGTTTTCTTTTTTTCACTTTGAAGAATTCAAATCCTAATGCTACTAGGTGATTGAACAGGGAAATGAGTTCGTTTGCTTGATACTAACTAGATCGCTGTACAAAACCAACTTGTTTGGCGATATCTTGTAGGACTACTAGAGATAAAAAGCATTGTTGCGAAATGATTCAGTTCACATGAACTGATGTTTAATTGAAGATAGCTTGCCGAAAAAAGGATTAATCTTAATAAACTCCCTCAGTTTATTAGATAATGCTCACGAATACTCGCTAATTCGCAGGATTAAAAAATAATATTAAATAAGAGCATGTTTTGATCAATCTTTTATCTCTAAACATGCTCTTTATATTTGAACTTATATCAAAATTGAAAGCGTTAATTAAATCAAACTTTATTTCAAAGCTACATGATCGTATGAATATAAGATTATGTTAGCTTGATAACGATGCTTTGTTACTAGAGTTGAAAAATTTTAGTTTTATGATGATCAATAAAAACGAAAGCAGTGTAAATGTGAATCCGCTCCAGATAAGCTGGTGAATGCCTAATTGAGAAATGAACGAGCCGCCAATAGAGGTTCCTAAAGCAATTCCAAGGTTGGAAAACGAGACGAATAAGCTATTGCCAAATTCCGGAGCTTCTTTTGCCTCACTTATTAACCATGTTTGACCAACAATTAAACCGCCGGAATGTACGATTCCCCAAATGAATACCATAAAAATCATTGGAACAAGATAAGACCCTAAATAATAAACCAATAAATAAACGACTGAATATAAAATTGGGAAAAATATTACGGTATTTACTATACTTTTTTGCAGAAAAACTCCAAATAAATGATTACCTAAAATCATAGTGACACCAAATATGAATAGCATGATACTGATGAGAGAGCTATTCATGTCTGTTACTTTTGCAAGGTACTCGGCAAAGTAACTGTAAACTGAAAACATGGCTGCAAAAAGAAAGGTAACAGTTGCGATATTTAACCATAATGCTGATTTACGCAATATACGAATTTGCTTGCCAAAAGACATTTTTTCTTCAACGGGCATGGAAGGAAGCAAAATCAATATTCCGATAAATGCGAGAGCATTTACAAATGCTCCAAATAGGAACGCAATTTCTAATGAAAACTGTTCTGCAAGGTAAGAAGTCAATGGTACACCTAAAGCAAATCCAACAGTAATTCCCGTAAAAACTTTTGTAACTGCTTGACCGCTATTTTCTGGAGGGACAAGTTTAGCAGCAGTTACAAGAGCGATTGAAAAGAAGAGTGGGTGAAGTGCTGCTGGTAGAATACGAAAAATGAGCATAATTTCAAATTGTGTTGTATAAGCGTAAATCATATTAGAGATAGCAAAAATAGATATTGCTGTTAATAAAAGTATTTTACGATTAATCCCAGATACGAGCAGTATTAAAAATGGTCCAGAAATCGCAACAACTAGAGCAAATATACTTACTAATAATCCGGCTTGTGCAGTTGAAATTCCAAATTTTTGAGTGATTTGTGGTAATACGCCGACAATACTCATCTCTGTTGTAATAATTCCAAATACACCTACTGCTAGCATAATAATAAGTAGATGGTTTACTTTTTTCATTTATAAAATTCTCCATTCTTATATTGATTTTAAAAGTATGTATACATAAATGCTTAAAATTTATAGGGATCCAATTCATTAACGTAAAAAATAGTTGGGTATTGTTGCAAGGGGATATCACTAAAAATGTCATTGTTCTCTTGTTTATTCAAACATACAATAACAGATATCTATATAATTAGATATGAAATCTTTAAAAAAATCCTCCTTTCTATTTGTCTTGCATGAACGAGCAGTAAGGTTCCTTTCGCAAAATGGTGAGGTGGAGAACCGGCTTCCTGTAAAAGCAGAATTCGAGAAGACTAAGAATCAGTGAGGGTGAAGAAAACTCCCACTGATTCAAGTTTCTCTTTATAATTTGTTTTGGACATAATTGGAAAATTCTTGTATTTTTTTTTCATTTCGCCGATAATACGTCCATTTCCCAATGCGTTCGGATTCTAATAATCCTGCATTTTTCATAGTTAATAAATAATTAGAAACAACAGATTGGGCTAAGCCAGTTTTGAGCTGGATATCTCCTACACATACTCCAACTTGAAAACTAATTCCTTGTTCTAAATAAGGCTTTTCGTCAAAAAACTTTTCTGGATTCTTTAGCCATAATAAGATTTGACGTCTAGTATCATTTGATAATGCTTTATAAATTAATGAAGGTTCCATAACAACAATTATATCTACTTTTATAGATTTGTAAATAGGAGATGAAATTTCTATTCTCACATATTCGTACTCAACAAATCGACTATCTCTTCGTTTCCAAGTCGTTTGGCAGCCTCAATAGGGAAATCATTCTTTCATATTCATCATTGTAAAAAGATAAAAAGAGAACGATTGGAAAGCCATTTGTATGGGCAACTGATTGCCATTCTATTCTGTTCTTCTACCATGTTTCAAATGCGGCAATTACTCCTCATGAAGAAAAAACGAGAGCTTAGTGAATATAAAGCCATATATATGATTAAAGATTATTTTCTTCTTCTATTCCAAGCTATACAGAAAGACACCCAAGAGCTATCAAAGATTCTAATTCGCTTGTTCAACCTCCTACAGCAAAGCGGGCGAAAATCCCATAGGTATGATAAGAAAACAATCTTTGATATTTTAGGCGTCGTATACAATTATTCCATGTCTCATAATCATGCAGCTTAATTTAAAAAAACAAAACCCGTTAGGGTTTATTTCGTATGCAATTCTTTAAATAATATACAATTAGTCTTTAGAAAATAGGAATCTTCTCACCTGAAATTGATTTTACATAAGCTTAGCTTGATGGGCATGTGGCGGTACCCCTTAAATAAAATATTTGGTTGATGAACTATTAAGTTTTCCTTGAATATACTAGGTACTTTTATCTATAATCTCATTATTTTATATAAGTTGAAATTTTCATACATTATTTATAAATACTATACGGGAGTGGTGCCGTAGGAGGCATTTTATAATGTAGGTAGACATTTACCTTATTCTATATTTAAAGATAGTTGCCTGCCAGATTTACTATAAATTTACTCTGAGAAAATATAAATATAATATTTTTACATTACAATACAAAAAGAGCCTATTCAAAAAGCACCATTTTTGTTTAATGAGAGCAGCAGAAGGAGAAAATCAAGGTTCCAATATTAGAAACGAAAGGGGGATTTCCGTGACGAAAAATCTCCTCTCATCCCGATCGATGGGAGGATGCCCGCCATCCTTGTAAAGCGGGGCGACCTTCTCCAGCACAATGGAGTCGTCGATATGATCGATATAATCAATATAATCAATGAGTTCCGCACCAAAGTTTCGCTACGGTGCGTTTTTATTTTTTTACATAATTTTACGAGATTTTTGAACAGGCTCTTAAAATACTAAAAATATGGAGGTTTTCTGTAATGAAAAGAATTTTATCTATTACCCTCGTATTCACGATGATATTCGTTATGTTATCGACCACCGCAGACGCACTTACAAACAAGTCGAACGACAAAATTGTCAAAATCAACAATATGCAGCCGGTTTACGGTCAAACGATCACCGCCAGTGTGATCAAGGGTAAAGGTTCAAAGGACAAAAATCTAACATTTCAATGGCAAGTACAGGAATCACGTATAAGCGATAAATATATTAATGTGAAATCGGGTGGTACATCCAAAAGCTACACCGTAACGTTAAATGATATTGGAAAAAAATTGCGCGTTGTAGTTTCAAAGCGAAATGGTGCCAGTAAAACTTCAACTTCATTGCCCACGAACGCAGTATTAAATGCCAACCACCTTATTGCATCGATGAAATTTGACAATAATTTAAAGGACGATGCAAATCAAGAGAACTTGGAAGGGAAAGGAAATTATAGTTTTGTAGACGGTGTATTACCTGGGACCAAAGCTCTGCACTTAGACAGCGGAAACGGCAATTATGTCGGTACGAAGCATAGCTTGAATTTGGGTAATGACAGTTTTACTCTATCCTTCTGGTATAAGGGCGACACGAACAAAAATCAGGTCATATTATCAAACAAGGATTTTAGTAACGGCTCTAACGCAGGCTGGGCGATTTACACATCAGCCAATTCGGTCAACATGAATTTAGGATTCCCGACCGCAAAAGAAAAGAACATTTCCTTTGGGCGCAATACGTTTAATGCTTCCGATTGGCGTTACGTGACATATGTTGTAGACAGAAATAAAATGCTCGCGTCGTTGTATATTGATGGTTACGAAATGGCTGAAACTACGCTGAAACTCGGAACTTTAGATACATCGAACCCATTAAAAATAGGTGTCGACGGATTGGGCAACCTCGGCGGTAATTCATTCGATATAGCTGATCTGAATGTTTGGAAAGGCGTATTAAGCAGTGATGTAGTTCAAGCGAATTATAATAGTTACGCTGTAAACAAAGTAGATTTGACTGCACTTAACGACACAATATCAGAAGCAAATGCAATCAAAGCAGGCGGTCTCGGCAACGGCTTCAGCGAATCCGATTTTGATTATTTGAAAAAGGTTTTGAATAAGGCAACTACTGTTGCAACAACGCAAAAAGAAAAATTATTTACACAGGAAACGATCAATTATTACGAACGTGAACTAACCAATGCCATCTTCATCTATCAAAAAAGTAATAAAACAGCAACGCCCGCCGATTTAAATATGATTGTGAACAGCGACACGGAAATCAGTGGTAATCCTGCTGCAATCGCGCGCGTGGAAGATGATTTCAGAAAAAGCCTGAAAATATTTTCGCAGGCTGACGTAATGTTGATTCCTGGCGACGTTACCGGCGGTAACAATGCGATCGAATATCTGTGGATGAATGAGCTGACAAAAGTCCACAATAAACTTAAAGATGAAGGTTTATTTGACAATATCGCGCTTTATTTGGTAAGAGGCAACCATGATATGGGCGGCGCCGAAAAATTAATTCCTGTCGGTTCGGCGGGCGCGTGGAACGAATCTACGAAATCGTACGATAACAATTTCTTTAACGATGCTTATCGGGTCAAGATAAAAGGATATAATCTTGTGGTTTTTGACGGAAATTATGACAACAACAACACGTCTGGAAAAGCCAAAAATTTCCTTGACCAAATTACAAAAGAACCGGATTACGATCCAACCAAACCGATATTTGTATCTTCTCACTTCCCTATCAGCGGAACCAATTGGGGATCGGGATGGAGCACCTCGGCAAGTAATAATGTAGGTAAATATATTGCTGACAATAATTTGTCGCAGGTAGTCTATCTGTCAGGTCATACGCATTACGATCCGACCGACGAACGTTCACTCTATCAAGGTGCGGCATCGTATTTCGATGCTGGTTCGACGAGTTATTCTAGTTATATTGATGGCGGTCCGTCCGGCGGATATATTGAAGGTGCATATATCAATTATAATACCACACCTCGCATCTCGAATTTCATAGAGGTTTATGGTACAAAAGTTATCATCAAACATTATAATTTAAGCACAGAAGAATTTGTAGGCATACCTTCTGTAGTCTACGTTGGCGAAGGCAAAGATGCCTTTACGTATAGCAAAAGCGATACAAGAGAACTCATCGCTCCGCAGTTTGATGAGGGTATTACGATCAATTCCTTCAAAAACAACGAACTTACTTTTACAATGAAGCAAGCCAATGACAATGTGCGTGTGTTGGAATACAATGTTCAGCTTATCAACAAGCTTACCGGGGAAGTTGACAAATCGTTTAACAGTCTTTCGCTGCCGCTAGACAAGCCATTCGATGAACACAGGGAATACAAGATTACAGGTTTGTCGCCGATTACTCCATATACCCTCCGAGTATTCGCTGCGGATTCCATGTATAACCGTTCGTCGCAGGACATTGACATTACGCCTCAAGGTGTTAATTTAGAGAGCATCACTGCACCTGCTGACAAAACAGGGGTGGCAATCGGAGCGGCGAAGACAGCAGACGCCCTTGGATTGCCAAAGACAGTGTCCTTGGTTACCGATGGTGGTGGTGGCGATGCCAAAGTGACATGGGATGTAGATGCTTCAAAATATGATCCTGCTGTAACGACTGTACAGACCTTCACTGTAAATGGAGCTGTAACTTTGCCAACTGGGGTAGCAAATCCAAATAACGTGCCTTTGACAACAAGCATTAAAGTAACTGTTAATAAGATCCCTCAGTCACAAATGACGGCAACGGCGACAAGTCAGGAAACAAGTGGTGAAAATAGTGCTGCATCCATGGCGATTGACGGAAACCCAGAAACGCTGTGGCATACAAAGTGGGATAAATCTGATGTTCTCCCTCAATCGATTACTTTAAACCTTGGAGGAGCTTACAAAGTCAATAAAGTCATGTATTTACCAAGGCAATCGGGGCTAAACGGAAATATAACAAGCTATAATGTATATGTAAGTACGGATGGAGTGACCTTTACCAAGGTTGCAAGCGGAAGTTGGGCTAATAACAATGTGGAGAAAGAAGCAATTTTTGACTCGACAGATGCATCATATGTCAAGCTCGAAGCAACGGCGGGTGTTAACGGCTGGGCATCGGCTGCGGAGATTAGCGTCCTTGCATCAAAAGCTGTAAAGAATTAGCTTCTAACTTAAAAGAATTTATTGTATTGAATTCTGCATTTGAAGATGAGATTGATGAGGATTAATAAACAAAACTTTCCAATACTAGCTAATAAAAAACTTATTAGTTATTCAATTAAAGAGCGCGATTGCTGAACAATGAGCAGTCGCTTTTTTACTAGGCGGATCCGAATAGTTCTATAAATAATTAGATGTAAATAATTAAGAAACCCAGCTAATCTTCTCATGTGAAGGTAGCTGGGTTTTTAAAGTTGGATGTGCAAAATAACACGAGTTTTGGAACAAATATAAAATGTATGCTTGTTTAACTTTGTTCAGCTAACGGGCCAGATAATTGAATAACACAAGGTGTTTTTTTTGTTTTAAAGGCAGACCTATATAAACTGTACCCTGTATACTGTTTGAGTTGGTCAAAGGTCTTAGCAACAAAGAAATTGCTGAAGCTTTATTAATCAGTGACAAGACCGTCAAAATTCACATCAATAAGATTTACAAAAAGCTGAATGTAAAAAGCCGTTCACAGGCAGTCATTTATGCTGTTCGAAATCAACTTGTTCCGTTTTCTTATTTAAAAATCACTTATAAAAAATGTCCTGTCCCTTATTATGCCACTCTTGGTATAGTACTTTTGTTTTATGTAGGTATAGAACCAATAACAGCAAGAGATACATCCTATGTTTAATTTTCAGAAAAGGAGAAATATGGGATGATAAGGGTTAATTAGGTTATATTTCTGAATATTGAATAAACTACTAATTAATACTAGATTAGTTGAAAAATTTTAATAACCTGATGTTGAAAGACAGATCAGCGTATTAAATGTGAAGTTAAGTCATCAGCAGGAAACCTTCACATTTTTACAAATATATTAATCTACTATTTAGTTAGGAGGGGGAGAGGTTTAATGAAGAAAAGGAGAAAAAAAGCAAACAACAAAAGTAAGGTCGTAAAAATCTTAGCTGTATTTGCTCTATCATCTAGTTTTATTTTAGGTTCACTTGGACATGTATCAAATGTTACCAAAGCAGCTGGTAATACGAATGTTGATAGTTTACTTGCTAATTTAACACCAGAACAAAGAGAAGCTCTTAACCAACTTTCAACAAAAGAAGAGACAGGTCTTCAAATTTCTTCTGATATTGATTTAACGACAACGGAAAAAACCCATGTAATTGTCGAGTTTGCAAATAAACCTGCAAAAGTTGCTAAGATTGAAGCGGCATCAGAAGGCCAACAACTATCAGATTCTGAAGCATCAAATTTAGTCGATCAAGATCATGAAATATTTCAAAAAGATTTAGGACAAGTATTAGCTGATAAAAATAGTAAAAAAGTAAATTATAAGATTAATCGCTCATATAAACATGCATTTAATGGTGTTTCAATGAGTTTACCTGCTAACAAAATTAAAAGTCTATTAAAATCAAAAGCTGTCAAATCCGTTTGGAGTAACGAAACGTTTACGATTGATCCGCCTGTTCAAGGAAAAGATAATGATCAATTAAAAGCAGATGAATTCAATATCGCAAATTATACTCCTTATGATGGATTAAACCGGTTACATGCAGAAGGCTATACCGGTAAAGGAATTAAGGTCGGTATTCTAGATACAGGTATTGATTATAACCATCCAGATTTAAAGGATGCTTATAAAGGTGGATATGATTTTGTAGATGACGATAGTAATCCGATGGAAACGACCTATGCTGATTGGAAACAATCAGGTAAGCCAGAAAAGAATGGATCGTCGGCTTATTATACTAATCATGGTACACATGTTGCTGGGATTATTGGAAGCCGTGGAGTAGCGAAGGATACAGAGTATACAACAGTTGGAGCAGCACCAGAAGCAGATATTTATGCTTACCGTGTGCTTGGACCATATGGCAGCGGACAAGCTGATGACATAATTGCAGCTGTCGATCGAGCTGTGAAGGATGATATGGATGTTATTAATATGTCACTAGGTAATTCACTTAATGATCCATTATATGCAACTTCAATTGCTGTAAACAATGCAGTATTAAGTGGAGTAACAACCGTTGTTGCAGCGGGGAATAGTGGCGATAAAAATTATACGCTAGGTTCACCAGGTGCTGCAGCCTTAGCGTTATCTATTGGTGCATCATCTGTTGCAATTGATATTTATCAATATGCAGGTGCACATAATGGGAAAAATTACAATTTAAGACAATTAGCAAAAAACTATAAAGATGATTTGTCTACATTAAAAGGAAAAACGCTCCAACTTGTTGATGTGGGGCTCGGAGATAACTATACAGGAAAAGACGTAAAAGGGAAATTTGTACTCATGAGCCGCGGAGTTTATACATTGGACTCTAAAATTGCGGAAGCCAAGGCACAAGGTGCTGCGGGCGTTATCATGTATAATGATGAAGCAAACAAGGCCGAGGGTGCAATTCAGTCTTTTTTAGGTGAATCAGTTAATGCGATTCCTTCATTCTCTGTTTCAAATGAAGAAGGATTAACGATCTTGGAAGCATTAAAAACGGGTAAAACTGATTTCACATTTGGCGATTTTACTAAGATACAAACAGCATCCGATGAGTTAGCAACATTTAGTTCTAGAGGTCCTTCTCGAATGAATTATGACATTAAACCGGAAGTAACTGGACCAGGTGTTTCGATTCTTTCAACCGTCCCATTTTACGTAAACGATAAAACAGTAGATGGAACAAAACCGGAAGATTATAAATATGCATATCAGCGTTTATCAGGAACTTCAATGGCAACCCCTTATGTGGCAGGTGTTTCAGCATTATTATTACAATCGAATAAGGATCTTGAGCCTGCAGACATTAAATCAATTTTAATGAATACGGCTGATCCACTTTCAAAAGCTTATAGTGTATTTGAAATCGGTAGTGGTCGTGTTGATGCATACGAAGCACTTCATTCTAATGTCGAATTTGAAGTAGTCGATAAAACGCCTACAAATATCAATGGAAAACAAAAGTTAATCAAAGAATTAACGGGTGGAATCAGTTTTGGTTCATATGGATTTGATGACCAAGATATTCATGATTCACGTAAGATTACATTGAAAAATAGAAGTGAAAAAGCAAAAACATTTAGTGTAAATGTTAAATTCCAAACAGGATTAAGAGGTTCCAAAGATGCAGCTCAAAATGGAGTGACCTTAACAGGTCCAACTTCAGTTAAATTAAACGGAATTAGTCAAAAATCAATTAAATTTGACTTAAACATTCCGAAAACAGCCGAAAAAGGAACATATGAGGGATATATCGTCTTTACAAATAATGCAGATCCAACTGAAACGTATCAAATTCCATTTGGCGGGCGTGTTATTAATGAAGGGATTGATACCCTTACATTACGAGATCAAATGTATTCTGGTGATACACGTTGGCCAGAAAAAGCCATGCCATTCCTTGGTTTTCAATTCTCATTAAAGTCCTTTATGAAGACTTTAGATGTAGTATTACAAGATTCAACCGGTCAAGATATTGGTTTCCTAGGGTCTTTTGATCCTCGAATTTTGAATGAAAACCAAGTTTATGGTATTCCTATTGGATTCACTGGGATTTACTATCCGTTTACAGGTGATCCGAAAAATCCGATTAACAGTGATTATGTTTATGCAAAAACCGGTAACTATAAATTAAAAATGGTTGGAACAAATGATCAGGGGAAAGTATTTACGAAAGTAGCGGATTTCATCTTCGAAAAAGGCAAACCAACAATGACTTCAAGTTTTGATTCGTTAGATCAAAAAGTTATTGAATATAAAGATAGTCAATTCGATTCAAATGGAGAATATTTATATGATTTCAATATTAATGTAAATGATCCTGAAGTGGCTGATGCTAATCGTCTTGGAATTCCAATTGATCAAACAAGCAATGCAGTGGTTTCATTTTACGATAGTGCATATTCAAGTCCAGCAATTAACACTGATAAAAATGGAAATTACAACGATCAAATACTAGTGAAAAAAAGGTCTACACCTTTAAAAGTTCAGTTTTATGGTTATGATGCTGCAAGAAACTTTACTTCAGGTCCTACGGATATGCTAAGGGTAGCTTTTGTTTCTAATACTTACCCTTACTATTACTTAAAAGCAAATAAACAAGTCGCTTCAACCGGAGATACTATAAATTATTCTATTCGTTCGAATAATATTAAAAACCTAAAAACATCAAAGATTACAATTCCAGTATTAAAAGACAATGGTGACTTAGCTACAATTAATAATGTTGTTGTTAGTGATGCAGTTAAGAAATATGGGGATGCACAAGTATCTGTAACATCAACATCTGATGATCACCTTACGACTTATACAATTACTTTTAACTATTTAGGAAAAAAAGCATTACCAAAAGATATGCAATTAGTTAATTTCGATTTAAATACAGCTAAACATCATTCGCCAAAGTCAAGTTTCTCTGTCAACTGGTTTAACATGGAAATGACTGGAACTACAATTGATCAATCAAATGCAGTAACAAATAATGTATATACTTATATGGATATTGTTAATATGAAAGAAAAATATTCAAGGATAAAAGGTAACTTGAATTTAGAAGGAACGATGGATCCTTTAACAGGCCAACAGAATTTCGCGTTTGATAATTCCAAAATTGGTGCAAAAGTAACTGTAACGTCATATGATGGTAAAACTGTTTTTGAGGCTGATCCAGTAAAAAATGGAAACTACATTTTAGATGGAATGAAAGCTGATAAAAATGCTTATACACTAAAAGTAGATGCACCAGGTCATTTTACGATGTATAAGTCGTTTGTGCTATCTGATGACGTTCGTGGAGAGTTAATCGGAAAGGAAAGAGTTTTTTCCACTCAACCTAAAGCTGGGGATGCAAATAAAGATAATGTAATTGATATAATGGATGCATTATATCTACAAACATATTGGGGAACAAATAAATCAGGAGCAGATTTGAACTTCGATGGAGTTGTTGATAAAAAGGATATGGATCTTCTTATTAAAAACTATGGATTACAAAATAGTACAGTTCCGAATGCACCTAAAGCGAAAACTTCGTATAAAGGTTCTACATTAGATACTGTGTTAAATCAGTTAGGATTAAAATAATCCTAAGCTAGTTTCTATAATCAAACGAAGAACCATTTTATGGATTACTACTGTAAATAGACAGTAATTGAATAGGATTTTAAGTAGCCTTAGCCCTGTATTTTATTGGGTTAAGGTTTTTTAATTACTTTTGAAATCAATCTCTCTGCCGACAAAAAGCATCAGTTCCATCTTTAATTCACTTAATTCCAAAAATTTATCCTTTGGTTCTTTTTCTTCAACGTCTTTTATTGGGGATGAAGTTTAGATTACTTACACTTTTTGTACTATATAATCTACAACAAAAGACCATGACATTTACAACATTTGATGAGCAGGCAAATAAAGAATCTAATAGTATACTAGTATTGTGTCTTGCCATTTAGGGTAATGGCACAGCCGGTGATTGGCTAGTGGGTATTTTGCCATTTTGCCAGTGCCGGTTTTTTGTTAGATAATGATAGACAATGATTCTTGCAAATAAAGGAAGGTGCCGTTTTGAAAAAGATAGATTCTATCACTAGGAGGGAACAAATAGCGAGTTTTTATCTTTATTCTATTTCTATTCTTGGTATGATTGCTGTAATCAATTCCATATTTAAAAGTGAAATGCCTTCTGAATTCATAATCGTTTTGTTGTTAGCTGTGTTTATGGGGATTATTGAGTATTTTCCTATCCGTATTGGAAGAGGAGGTATTACACTCAGTCTTACGCTTATTTATCCAATGAATTGGGAGTTTGGTATACATATAACGGTTGTTGCTTGTGTATGTGTGATGGTTTTTACACATACCCTTCGCCGCTTACCAATACAAAGAACACTATTTAATTGCACTCAATTTGCTTTTAGTATCACTTTGGCAGAATGGTTTTCCAACGAATGTATTTCTTTTTTTATTACGGAGATGAACCTGCCAGTTTTATATGAAGAATTAATAAGCTTGCTTTTATTTACCGTATTTTTTTGCCTTTTCAACACCCTTTTATATGATCTTTTAATGGTGATTCTGCCTCAGCAATATCCACTAGAACAGTGGCACAAGAAAAATATATTTTTATTTTTGAGCGCAAGTTTTTGTTTATGTTACGCCTCCCTTATTTATATCTTAGAACATCGATATCGAGGAGAGTTGGATGGAATTACCGTTCTGTTCTTCTTTTTCCCACTTGTAGCAATCTGCACCATCAGCTCCTTCATGAGGCAAATACGGATTGAAAAAGAACGATTATATAACCTTTTTACCATTACGACGGAGTTAAGTCACGGGCTGTCTGCCGGAAACTTAGATCAAATGAAACAATCACTTAAAGGATTCTTGGGAATACAAGCATATGCTTTATGGGCTAAAGATGAGGGGGAATGGCAGCTTTTATTAAAGGATGGAAAAGTACATTCCAATATTTCAAGTTCTTCTGATATCCATCCGAATTTTGAAGAAATATCTGAAACCTTTGTTGTTACTGATTGGAAAACAGGTATGGCCCCAGGGGATGAAGTGTTTGAAGATGTCATGCGTTCCCTTGTCTACCTGCCTCTTATAGTAAATCATGAATTGGTAGGGATGTTTGTTGCAGGTAAAAGCAGGAGGGCGAGTTTTATTACCGAAGATATACAGTCTTTATCTACGTTTGCCAATCAATTGGGCAGCTTGCTGAAAACACGGTCCCTCGTCGCCGAACAAGAAAAACGAATGATTCTGGAAGAAAGAAATCGGCTTGCCCGGGAAATTCACGATGGAATTGCACAAGTATTAGCCGGGGTCATATTTCAGCTGGAATCAGCTCTGAGGCAGTCCGCAGATCAATCAGGAAACATGGAGCAAGTGGTAGACAAAAGTATAAAAAAATTACGGAAGAGTTTAGGGGAAGTTCGCTATTCTATCTATGCTTTAAAGCCATATCCTACCCAAAGGCTAGGGTTAAAACAAGCGATTGCAAATAAAATTCAATCGATAAAACAAGAAAATAATCTAGCGATTAAATATCATGAAAGGGGCCGTTCTCGAACACTCAGTTTTACAATAGAACGAGCCATCTTCGATACTTTACAGGAAAGCTTGCAGAATATTGTAAAACATGCAAAAGCGGACGAAGTTGACATTCTTCTAAGCTATCAACGTGAACATGTGCTTTTAAAAGTGAAGGACAACGGGGTTGGCTTTTCCCTTTTTGAATCCATGATTAAAACAAAGCATGAGCCACATTATGGCATTTTACATATGAATGAACAAGCTGAACGGCTGGGTGCTACCCTTCAGATTGATAGTTCCACAGGAAAAGGTACAGAAATTACATTGTTCATTCCAGATTCAGAAACAAGGGAGGAGTATCATGATTCAAATATTATTAGTAGATGATCATACGGTCTTGCGTGATGGAATTCGGAGTATATTGGATCTCGAATCAGACATCCGAGTCGTGGGAGAAGCCGTGTCCGGGGAAGAGGTGTTGAAGAAAGTAGAGGAGTATCGACCTGATTGTATTTTGATGGACATCAATCTCCCTGGAAAAAATGGCATTGAGGTCACGTCCCTCGTGAAAAGTCAGTATCCGAATTGCCGCGTTCTTGTATTGACGATGTTTGAAGATAATGAATACTTAATGGAAGCACTTCGGGCTGGTGCAGATGGCTATTTATTGAAGGATTCGTCATCCGAACAAGTGGTAGCAGCGATTCGAATGGTGTCACAAGGGGATTCGGTTATTCATCCTCGCATGACCAAAAAGCTGATAACGTATCATCACCAGCAAACGAAATCAGAGCCAAACGAAAATATTTTGACTAAGCGTGAAAAAGAAATACTGTTTGAGTTGGCCAAAGGTCTTAGTAACAAAGAAATCGCTGAAGCCTTATTTATCAGTGATAAGACCGTCAAAATTCACATCAATAAGATTTTCAAAAAGCTGAATGTGAAAAGCCGTTCACAGGCAGTCATTTATGCCGTTCGAAATCAACTTGTTCCATTTTCATAAATCATAATTACTTAAAAGGTTAAAAGAACTGTTCAGTACCTTTATTATTTTTCTTTAATAACAGATCTGGAATAGTTCTTTAGTTATATATTGATCTAGAACCAATAGATGAAAAATTACTTCTTATGATTAATTTTCAGAAAAGTAGAAATATGGGATGATATATTGAATCTTAGTTTACTAGATATATGAATTCATCTTTAAATGAATTGTTTATGAAGAACAAATGTTTAGAGAGAAAATAGTAATTATATAGGATAAGGGGATGCGGTATGAAGAGGAAAAAAATCAGTAAGATTCTTACAGGAACGCTAGCTGTTGGCATGTTATTATCTCAAGGCGCTCCGTATAATGTATTGGCGAAAAGCCCGTTTGAGTTGAATCCAGTTGAAAATGCGGAAGAGATCTTAGCGAGCCTGTCTGCAGAACAAAGAAAGGCGTTAGAGCAATTAGATGCCAATCCAAACTTTACGATTTCTCCGGATATTAATGCAAATAGTCCAGAATTAGTCAAAGTCATCGTCGAATTTGAACAGGCGCCAGCCAAAATAGAAGTGATG
Organism: Bacillus sp. B4EP4a; assembly: GCF_006680105.1. Lineage (NCBI taxonomy): Bacteria > Bacillati > Bacillota > Bacilli > Caryophanales > Bacillaceae > Bacillus > Bacillus sp. B4EP4a. The sequence goes on along the minus strand of NZ_VHIK01000068.1, from coordinate 5,530 downwards.
AAACAAGCGGCGAAAGGAAAGAAACTATCTTCTGCAGATGCGAATGAGAAAGCGGAAAAAGCTCATAAAGATTTTAAACAGCATGTGCAATCATTTAAATCACAGAAAAACGTGACTAATTACAAAGTGGAAGATGTAAAGATCACAAGAGAGTATAAAAACGCCATCAACGGCGTAGCGATGACACTTCCTGGTGTGGCAGTTAAGGATTTGCTGCAATCTGGAGTAGTTAAACGTATTTTTAAAGATTACGAGGTAAAAGTGGAACCGCCGGTAAAAACGAAAGAAGCCATTGAGCCGAAAATGGCAGACAGTATTCCGCAAATTGGCGTGGACAAGCTGCATGCCGAGAACATTACCGGTAAGGGAATAAAAGTCGGTGTTCTTGATACAGGTATTGACTACAATCATCCTGACTTAAAAGAAGCTTATAAAGGCGGATATGATTTTGTAGATAATGATGCCGATCCAATGGAAACGACCTACGAGGATTGGATAAATGCTGGCAAGCCGGAAGAACCAGGCTATGTGTATTACACAAACCACGGGTCACATGTCGCAGGGACGATTGCAGCCCAAAAGAAAAACAATGTGGATTATGCTGTGAAAGGGGTAGCACCTGAAGTAGATTTATATGCGTATAGAGTATTGGGACCTTGGGGAGGGGGAAATACACAAGGAATCCTTGCTGGAATCGATAAAGCGATTGAAGATGGCATGGACGTCATCAATATGTCGCTTGGCGCGCAGACTAACGATCCTTTATACGCCACTTCTGTCGCAGTAAATAACGCCATGCTTTCAGGCCTGGTGACCGTCGTTGCTGCAGGTAACGCCGGACCGAACGAGAAAACTCTTGGTTCTCCGGGAACAGCGGCTTTTGGCATATCAGTAGGTGCAAGCGATGCCTCCATGTCCATTCCTGCATTTAATGGAAGCGCTTCCGCCGAGAAATTTGAAAATATGCAGCTGCTAGGCAAAGATTTTTCTGATAGATTAGAAGAATTGCAAGGAAAATCCTTACCAATTGTATTTGCGGGACTTGGTAAAGCAACTGATTTTGGGGGGAAAGATGTCAGCGGGAAAATTGCGTTGATTCAGCGCGGGGAAATTGCGTTTGATGAAAAAATCAAAAACGCCAAAAACGCTGGGGCTAAATCAGTGATTGTGTATAACAATGTCGAAGGGCAAATACCTGCCTACTTGGGTGAGGCTGTCGGGTTAATTCCTTCTTTCCGCCTGTCAAAAGCGGATGGTGAGCGATTAAAGGGGCTGGGCGAAGGTTCTTTCACATTTGAAACGTTAAATAACACAAAAACGGAAGGCGATCATTTAGCAGATTTCAGTTCACGCGGACCGGTAAATGGAAATTATGATATAAAGCCGGATGTAGTCGCTCCAGGTGTGTCGATATTCTCTACGACACCGGAATTCATCAACGATCCGCAGGACGGCATTAATTACGGGAATGCCTATGTGCGCATGTCGGGTACATCGATGGCTACACCACACGTGGCAGGCGCAGCAGCATTGATTTTGCAGGAGAATCCGGAATACACTCCTTTCGATGTAAAAGCGGCACTCATGAATACATCGGATGATTTAAAAGGGAATAATTCTGTATACGAAGTGGGTGCAGGACGAATCGATGCCTATCAAGCGGTTCATACAGACACATCCATCAAAGTATGGGATAAGACAAAAAATATCGAAAATGGAAACCTCGTAGAAATTGACGAACAAACAGGCTCCATCGTATTCGGCAGATATTATAAAAAAGGTAATGAACCAATTGAAGCAAGCAAAAAGGTGAAGGTTCAAAACAACAGCCAGGAAGAGAAATCTTTTGAACTAGAAGTGGAGTATCACGGTGAGCGTAAAGGAATTCAAGATGCCGTGAAGAACGGTGTAAAAGTGGCGGTGCCTTCATCGATTACAGTGGGAGGCGGCCAAGTACAGGAGATCCAGCCAAAAATAACGATTCCAACCAGCGCTGCGGCAGGAAGATATGAAGGGTATATTCATGTGACCAACGCGAACAATCCAGCCGAATCCTATCAAATTCCATTTGCTGTTATGGCGACGGAAAAAGGATTTGATTATGTCAAAGCGACTAGACCATCCGTGACAAATACAACACCTTTCTGGGAACTTAATGACAAACAGATCCATTTCATCATGAAGTTGAACAGCCCAATGACAACCATGGATGTGCTTGTAAAAGACGGTAAAACAGGAGAAGCTGTAGGGTTCATAGGGACAGCGAACACTAACTTTCCAATAGATAGAGAAGTGTTTCTTACGGGTGCGTTCAGCGGTACGGTCTTACCATTTACAAATGATCCGTCCCAGCCAATCAGTGATGTTCCTATAAAGCTTCCAGCAGGCGACTATATACTGGAACTGATTGCACACGATGAGGATGGGAAATCATATGTGGTAGACAATCCACTTATCGTGGACAATACAGCACCAGAAGTCAACATGGATATAAAATCGGGTGTAATCGAAATCAATGATTCTATGTTTACAGTAGAAGATGGCCAAAAAGCGGTGTGGCTGCATGGAACAGCTAAGGATGAGACAGTGGATCTATTACAATCTAAAGGGTTGGACATCGATCAATCGTCCAACACTATGGCTTACTATACAGGTGCCTCTGGATATATGGCTGGGTTCTTCCCGATTCAAGCGAATGGAGATGTGAAGTTAGGAATTGAGGAAAGTGATATTGCAAAACAACCTATGAGATTGTGGTTGAGAACGTGGGATACTGCAACGGCAGTTGGTTACCAAAAGTATTACTTCATGAAAGAAGGAACGGAATATACGACTTCCAGTTATAACAAGAAAGAGTTAAAAGTCGACGATAGCTTTACGATGACACTCAGCCTTAATAATGTGAAACAGCTTGTCTCGGGAGAATTTAATGTAGAGTACTACAAAGACTTCTTCAAGTTTTCGAACGTGAAGCTGAACAAGGCAGTCAAACAATATGCAAAGGAAAAAGGCTTACAGGTATCACTAGATAAACCTGTTGTGACGGAAGGTACATTCAATAATAGTTTGAAAATCGGTGCTTCTATTACTGGAAAAGCATTCAGAGGACTGGATGGAGATATGCCGTTCCTCGATGTAACGTTTAAAGTATCGAATGATGAAGTTTACGATGAAATTCCTGGATTTGAGGTAAAGAAGGGGTCTTATAAGAAATTCGGACAAACAGCAGACACTGCTATTCCTTTTTACGGCACTGAAGATCTTAAAATAATTCCTACACATACACAGTTGCTGGGATCCATCTTACCGGAAGCATTTTTGATAGGTGAATCAGGATCAGAATTTTTGAAAAAATGGGATTATTCAAAAATAGGAGCACAAGTATACGCTCTCTCTAGAAGTGGTAAAAAATATCCAGGAACAATTGATAAGAGTGGAAAATTCACAGTCAATGATATTCCTGCTTCCGATCAAGTATATACAGCTGTTTTCGATGTTCCGGGGCATCTTAAAGTGATGAAGAAATTCATTCCTGGATATCATGATGCAAATGGAGAGCTACGAGGGCAATTTTTAAGAATTGGTCAGAGAAGTCTTGCAGGGGATGTGAATGGTGACAAAATGATTGATATCCTCGATATCCAGAGTGTCGTTGATGCATATGGTACGAAGGATTCATCCATCGTGCCGCAAGATATCAATCAAGACGGAGAGGTGAACGAGACAGACATTCGCTTCGTTGAGAAAAATTTCTTAACGAAGGGACCGGATGCGCCTGCCGATAAACAGCCGAAAGAAAAAATTGGAAAAAAAGGTCTGGAATACTTCCTGCGCCTGATCGGACTGGAGCCAAAGCAATAGCAAGAAAAGAGGGGAAGGAATGCAGAGCATACCTCCCTTTCTTTTTTATAAAATAAGAAGAGCAGAGTTAAGAAAAGTTGATAAGACCTCTTTTTTAGAAGATATGTACGGAGTACCAGGTTTCTTCAACAAAAGGGCACCGACCCATCAGGTTAGCATAACTGGCCTCCACCCCTTGAAAATACTTTTGATGATAATTGTATAAGGTAGTAAACCTTCATGCCCTATCTAGATGTATATCGGGATGTATTCCCCAAGCCCAGGCAACTCAATAAGCTCGTTTACCCCCTCTCCTATTTGGAGGGGGGGTTTTTATTAATTTGGGAGACCTTAAAAGATAACCACAATTAGGAGGGATTTAGTGAAAACGGAAGATGAAAAAACCTAAGATGGCTTAAATGAGATCTTTGAAATTATTAATGCTAAAGGTGATACAGGAGAACTAAAAGAAATCATCCAAAAATCAGATGAACAAAAAATAAATGTAGACAAATAAACTTTCTGCGTCTATCAAATCGTAAAAGCCCTTCTCTTAAATGAGAAGGGCTAATCTGTTAATATTTTAAAACAAAAAAGACTGTAGGCAAAATCGGTTGTATCTAATTGTTAAAACAAAGTTGATTGAAACGGAAGGTGCGAGACTCCTGCGGGAAAAGCGCGTCCAAGGGAGACCCCACAGGCGCAAAGGCGCCGAGGAGGCTCCCGGACCGCCCTCGGAAAGCGAGTGCCTGGAGTGGAAATCAACGTTCGAATTTTTAAAACCCTCAAAAAAACTGTAGACAAACTCGATTTTCATCGAGTTTGTCTACAGTCTGTCTCTCTTGTTTCAAGAGAGTTTTTTGCATAAGTGTTATTTAGCTAACCAGGAGCTTTGTTTAATGACGAACTGAAAAGAGTGATATGTTTGAATAAAAAACTTTTCATTTTATCTTTAATAGATTTGCCTTTACTTTCCCCTCTTTACAGTCAGCTGTTGAGGCTTTTTTCTAGTTGATAATGAAAATAAGAGCAGGTGAATTGGACAAATTAAGACCTGATTTACAAAATCTTAACATTGGATTAATGTGGGGTTTATATTGAATGATTACGATTGAACCGTAATAAACAGTAATAAACATTAAAAATTCCACATTAAATGGGGCACTTTGTATGAATTACACATTCAAGAAGAATTGTTACAAGTCTATTCAAGCTGTGATGTTAGAAGTGAGTGTACTAGGATTAGCTGCTTGTGGAGCTACTAAAGAGGAGGCTGCTCCAGTTTTAAGGATCCAAGTTCGTTAACCCTGAAAGAATGAAGTCGCCATTCGTCCTGAAATTTTACAATTAGTTTCTGCTGGTGAGGATAGCTTGGATTTACAAGAGAACTGGGGAATTTTAATAAAGTTTGTCCTCTAGAAAAAGTCGATGTGATTGTCTGCGAGCAACCATTTCCAGAGGAATGGAGAAATCATTCAAAATTAGAGGAAATCAATTGGATTCAAGCATAGCGCATAAAAGGACATATCGAGATGGAAGAGGGAGTACTCTCTTTTTTGATTAGATTTTTATTGATAGCAGGTAAAAAAGCTAGAAAGAGAATTTTATAGATTGAATGAGAAAAGGAGCTATATAGCATGAGTTTCATTGCGATAGATTTAGACGGAACATTATTAAACGACCAGAATGA
>NZ_VHIK01000067.1:0-114308 GCF_006680105.1 Bacillus sp. B4EP4a | reverse complement strand
TCATTCTGGTCGTTTAATAATGTTCCGTCTAAATCTATCGCAATGAAACTCATGCTATATAGCCCCTTTTCTCATTCAATCTATAAAATTCTCTTTCTAGCTTTTTTACCTGCTATCAATAAAAATCCAATCAAAAAAGAGAGAGAACTCCCTCATCCATCTCGATATGTCCTTTTATGGATTGACTATGCTTGAATCCAATTGATCTCCTCTAATTTTGAATGATTTCTCCATTCCTCTGGAAATGGTTGCTCGCAGACAATCACATCGACTTTTTCTAGAGGACAAACTTTACTAAATGTGTCGACACCAATTTTAGAGTAATCCGTTAGCAATAAAACTTGCTTTGATACCTCGACCATCTTGCGTGAAACTAATGTTTCATGTAAATGATAATTACTAACCCCACTTTGAATGGAAACACCACCAGCTGAAATGAACGCTTTATCAATATTAAATTGATTTAACATTTGTTCAGTGAGACCGCCGCTTATAGATTGATGCTTTGGATCAATTTGTCCTCCTAGTAATAGAATTTGTCCTGTAAACTTATTTTGATTGAGCAATTCGGTTAACATAGACGACACAGGAAGAGAATTGGTTAATATCGTAATGTCTATTTTATTTTCGATACACTGCGCAAATTCAAGCATGGTTGTCCCTACATCAATGGCAATCACATCTCCGTTAGAAATGAGTTCTACTGCTTTTTTCCCAACCTTGATTTTCGCTTCTTGATTCACCGTTGTACGCTGTGTAAATGGAGGCTCCTCGAATTCAAAGACTGTTTTAATCGCTCCACCGTAAACCCTCTTTAAAAGTCCTTTTTCCTCTAATATCATCAAATCGCGTCGAATCGTTTCCTCTGAAACATTAAATTGATCAACTAATTCCACAACTTTTACTTTTCCCATTTTGTTAAGTTCTTTTAAAATTTCATTCTTTCTTTCTTCTGGCAAAACAGACATATTACTTCCCCCGTGATCATTAATAATTTATAAAATAATGCATTCTTTCTTCGGTATAAGAATATTAACGCGTGCTCCTTGCTCAAACATTTCCCCTCGGTGGTGAAGATAGTCTACAAGGAAAGCGGACTCATCTGTTTCTACTTCATATCTTAAAACATTCCCTGTCATAGAAACATCTTTAATAAACCCTTTAATTCCCCAGTTCTCTTGTAAATCCAAGCTATCCTCACCCGCAGAAACTAATTGTAAAACTTCAGGACGAATGGCGACCTCATTCCCTTTTAATTCTGTGCTGCGAACAAGTTTATGGAAAACTTCCATATTACAAACATTATAATTTCCGATAAATTTTGCAACAAATGTATTGATTGGAGAAGTATAAATTTCTGATGGAGAACCGGATTGTACAACTTTTCCTTTATTCATGACAAAAATTCGATCAGACATCGTCATTGCTTCTTCCTGATCATGAGTAACAAAAATAGTTGTAATATCTAATTCTTTCTGTATTCTCTTTAATTCTTTTTGTAAACTTTTTCTAATTTTAGCATCCAATGCGCTTAACGGTTCATCCAAAAGCAGTACTTTCGGCTCCATGACAAGCGCACGGGCAAGAGCAACCCTCTGCTGTTGTCCACCAGATAATTGATGAGGATACGATTCTTCTTTTCCTATTAAATCAACCATATCAATCATATTTTTCACTTTTGATTTAATATTTTTTACCTTCTTCATTTTAAGGCCGTAAGCGATATTGTCAAAAACGCTCATATTTGGGAAAAGCGCATAAGACTGAAATACCATACCGACTTCACGCTGACGCGGTGATAAATTAGTAATATCTTTTCCATCAATTAAGATTCTTCCTACATCAACACCTTCAAGCCCCGCAATGGAACGTAATAATGTACTTTTCCCGCATCCGCTTTGCCCAAGAAGTGTAGCAAATTCTCCTTTTTTTAATGTTAAAGAAATGTCATTTAGAACGACTTGATTTTCATACCCCTTAGTCACTTGATCGATGGTTACATAGCTCATTACTTTTCACCTTCTATAGCAGTATTTTTATTACAGTGTTGTTTTTTAAAAAATGAAAGAATTCGCTTCTTATTTGACACGACAGGATTTTTTTCGTTTCTAAACGTAAGTTTTAATACAATCCCCGTTAATAGTAAAATCATTGAATAATAAGTAATAACAATTGCACTTGTTAAGTGACCACTGCTGTTTAGTTTGTCGGCAAGATAAATTTGAATGGTTTCAAATCGGCCCCCGACAAGCAAATTAGCAAAAGCAAACTCACTAAATAAAAGAGCGACTGATAATAAGGTAGACACTAAAATACCAGATATAATATTTGGAAACACCACTGTGCGAAACGACTGGAATTTTGTAGCACCCAGTAATTCAGCTGCATCAACAAGCTGCACGGCATTAATCGTACGAAGACTGCTACGAATACCTTGATACATAAATGGCAGAATCGTTATGAAATAGGCACCGATTAAAATCCAAGGTGTACCGGCAATTTGAATCGGTCCATCTGAATATACCTTGATTAATCCTACAGCTCCAACAATGGGAGGAATTCCATAAGGAAGCATAGCTGCTGCTTGAAGTAATCCTTCCCATTTACTGAAATATACCGTGATGATAAAGATAGTCGGAAGCATAATAACAACACTAAGACCTACAGACATGACAATTAAAAACAGCGTTCGTCGAAAAGCATCATAAAACCGTTCATCTTGAAATAATTCAATATACCAATCCATTGTATAACTCTCAGGTAAAATGGTATGATCCCATTTACCGGCAATCGAGAATAAAAATGTTCCTACAAGCGGAATTAATAAATATATAACTAGTAACCCAACAATCACTTTATGAAAAGTCAATGAAGATTTCATCGTAAATCCCTCCTAATGCGGCGCATCATTCGTTCATTGAACCACATCGCCCCTATCATTGTCGCTGCTAGAAGAACTCCCATCGCACTACCTAGCTGCGGCTTTAATGCAACGTCACTAGCAACTAGAGAGGCAATTTGCAATGACAATAAGTTATAGTTGCTGCCTACTAATGCATAGGCAGTAGCGTAAGCTCCCATCGAATTAGCAAACAAAATACTGAAAGTACCTACAATACTAGGTAAAAGAACTGGAATCCCAATGTGAAGCCAAAATGATAATGTTGATCCTCCTAATAATGAAGAAGCTTCTTTCCATTGTTTCTTAATTCCTTGATAAGACGGGTAGATGAGCATAATAGCAAGCGGAATTTGAAAATATATATAAACAAGAATGAGGCCTGTCCATGAATATAAATTAAAATCCGCAAACACATCCCCACCAATCTTTGAAAAAAGCAACGTAAACAACCCATTGTTTCCAAGTAAAATAATAAATGAAAATGAAAGGGGAATACCCTCAAAGTTCGACGTCATATTAGCAATCATCAGTAAGCGATTTTGTATTTTTTGTGAGAACTTTGTAATCGAATAGGCTGCAATGACTGCTATAATCACAGAGGTTACAGCAGAAAATAAAGAAATGACAAGGCTATTTTGAATGGCTTGTAAGTAAAATTTACTTTTAAATATGGTGATATATTGATCAATCGTAACTTGAATTCCATCGTCTGCATAAAAACTATTTTTAATCATAGCCACTAATGGTCCTATTTCAAATCCAATCACAAACAAAATAAATGGCAGTAAAAGAGCTAATAAGTAAATTTTTTGTTTTTTTATTTTTCGCAAGACTTCTCGCTCCTCTTTGTTCTCTAACAATTTAGAAAAATTCGGGAATTGATTTAACAGTACGTTCGTTAAACCAATTCCCGTCAACCTTCATTCTTCATTTTAATGTTGAATAGTGTATCTTTTTTAAAGGGTATTTTTTCCTTTCAGACCTGGAAATTGATATGAAATCATTTTATTGGACGGCTCAATATTTAAAAGTTACAAACGAGCGGTGCAAAAGCTAATTGCGGAACTACTTCGCTGTAAACACCAGGCTCAACTTTTGGACTCATGATAAAGAGCGGTACATCACGCTCACCATCAGTTATGCCGCCATGGTTGCCATATTCACTCATGCCATGATCAGATGTAATTAAAATGTGGTAACCTTCTTTGATCCAAATTGGCAAAAGTTGTGCCAACAAGCTTCCCATTTTTAAGATTTGTTCACGATATTCTTTCGATTCCGAACCGAAAATTTCTCCTTTTACATCTACACCGAGCGGATGAATATATAAAAAGTGTGGGTCATACTTTCTGCGCAAAGCTTCTGCATCCATTAACACATGGCTGTCTGGATAGTCATCATCCCAATAAAATTTTCCATATTGAATCGGCTTAGATTCATCCTCTTGCTCACGATCTTCAATAAAATGGAATGGCGCGCGATTATAAAGTTCGCTTACCCAGTAATAAGATACCGTTCCGTTTCTTAAGCCGTTTTCTTTCGTAAGATGAAAGAGACTTTTCTCAGTAGATAGGCGAACGGCTTGATTGGACGTAATGCCGTTCACTGATGCCGGTGTACCCGTTAGTAACACCTCATATAATGGACGGGAAAGACTTGGGAGTTCCGACTTTACTTTGTAAAGTGCTGCCTGATTTGTTTCAACTAGATGTTGAATAAATCCAAGAGCCTCACATGCTTTATCATATCTCATACCATCAACAACAATTGCTATTACTTTATTTGACATGGACTAACACATCTTCTTGCCAAAGCTGCGGTAAATTTTTAGCCGTTTCTTCCCAAGCTTTGTAATCTTCAATTGGTTTTGCATTTTTGTACTGTTCTTCTGGAACCATTTTTTCAGCTACTTCTTTCGGTAGTTCTACATCGCGAATTGGACGGGCAAATCCTTTAGCTAAGTTAATTTGTCCTTCATCGCTTAAGATATATTCTCTAGTTGCCATCGCCGCATGCGGATGCTTTGCATTTTTGTTAATAATAGTTGCGTAGCCGCTTACGACTGAACCTTCACTTGGAATGGCGACGTCAAATTGATCGCGGTTAATTTGGTCAGCGTAACCAAGAGCATTGAAATCCCAAACAAGGGCAACTTCCACTTCCCCTTTTTCGATGTTAGCCGGCTTGGCATCAGTTAAGCTAAGGCGGCCTTGCTTGGCAAGCTTAGCAAAAAAGTCAATTCCTGGTTGGAGATTTGTTTCATCACCACCGTAAGCCTTAGCGGCAGCAAGAACGGCCATTTGGTTCTGTGTACCACGCTGAACATCTCCAACTGTTACTTTATAATCTCCTTTTAATATGTCATCCCATGATTTTGGCGGGTTATCTACTAATTCTTTATTAGTTAAGAATGCAATCGTTCCTTGGTAGCCAACAACCCAATCTCCATTGTCATCCTTTGCCCAGTCAGGTACCTCGTCCCAATAGGAAGTTTTATATGGCATCGTTAATTCTTTTTGTTCCGCGATGGGCCCAAAGGAAACCCCTACATCGCCGATATCAGCTGTTGCATTCTCTCCTTCAGATTCCATTTTGGCAATCTCTTCGGCACTGGATAAATCTGTATCATTGTGTTCCAATGTATATTTTTTCATCACTTCATTCCACGTTTCTCCCCAGTTAGCCCATGAATCAGGCATACCGACACTATTAATTGTCCCCTCTTCTTTTGCCTTTGTTTCAATTTCTTTCAGGGTTAACGAACTTGGATCCTTAACAACTGGAGCAGCCTCCTCTTTAGTAGCTCCACAAGCAGCTAATCCTAGTACACTCACTCCTAACATCACAGCTTGAATAGACTTGTAACAATTCTTCTTGAATGTGTAATTCATAAAAAGTGCCTCCATTTAATGTGGAATTTTTAATGTTTATTACTGTTTGTTACGGCTTAATCATAATCATTCAATATAAATCCCACATTAATCCAACGTTAAGATTTTGTAAATCAGTTCTTTATTTGTTCAATTCATCATCAGCTTTTATGTTCATACAATTGAAAAGGATAGCCTTTTAATAGTTTCGCGGGATTTGGTAGGTTGACATTTTGCATCGTATCGACGGCAAGCTCCTTTGCTTGTTTTTTATTCAATGAGGTAGTACCTTCCTTTGTTTAAGTTCAAAATTATTGTCCTTTACAAAGGGGGACCTAAAGTTAACTGAATGGTAGTTGGCATACGATATGTAACCTCGTCCCAGTGAGCCCAAAAAGTTAGACACTTTATTTAAATAAGCACAGCTTTGAGGGCATGAACCCGGAAATCTACCGGGCTCATGCCTTTTAATCTCTTCAGTTACCTAATCCCGCCATTTGCGAAAAAATGGTATATTATAGTTTATGACTTCAATGGTTTAAGACAAGGAGTGATGAAGTATCCGTAAACGATGGATCATTTCAGCAATTGTTGGATTATTGCTTATTTGTTTAAGTGTAATCGCCTTCAATTATTTCGGGAGCGATAAAACTGAAAAAGGGAAAAAAGCGGAAGCCAAGGAGTCCAAAATTCCTGAGGTGCAGGAATATGGCGGGACCCATCTAAAAAAAGTCGGCGATAAGGTTCGCCAAAAAAATTGGGGAACCTTCACATTGCTAGAAACGAAGTACATTAATGAGTCATTTGAATTGGCACCCATGGTCATCACAATCAAGGATATCCGTAGGATTCAATTGTCTTCACTCACAGATGAAGTAAAGGCGGAGCTCAAATCCTATACGGGATTGAGTTTTGAAGAGGCCTATTCGATATATTATAAAGAGAATTTATCCATGGAGGAAATCGATCAAAAGGCTGCGTTGTCTAAAACGGATATTGATGAAGAGGTTTCCTATCTAGAGATAACTTATTCCGTGGAAAATAAAGATTCGAAGGAACTTCAGTTCTTCAGCATGGAAAATGTTACTTTCAATGATGATCTTACATATGATGTGCTTCTGAAACTTTCATCCATTCCGGAGATACTTTTATGGGGACAAAAAAAGTAAGCCGATCAGATTACCAACCAGGAGAAACAAGAAAAGGCACAATTGGCTTATTGGTTGATCCCGAGGAAAACTTCGATCGGCTCGATTCCTTTTCATTCACTACCGATGATATAGCGGATGGTGAGTCTCATGAATTTTTGGTGGAGGGGACTTCATTTGAAATTCCGCTAAAAGGAAAGTAGTTTTATAGTCTATAAAAATATGATGGAAACCCTAAATAAGGGGAACCTCGAAAAAAGGCTTCACTTATTTAGGGTTTCCTATGAGTTCCCTAACGATAAATGAAATGCTTATCTCTCCCCGACAGTAGGGTTCTGTGTTACTTCCTCCATTAATATTCTGCGCAATATTTTCCCTACAGCTGATTTTGGCAGTTGTTCCCTGAACTCAAAACTTCGCGGCACTTTGTATCTGGCCAATCGTTGCACGCAAAACTCCCTGATTTCCTGCTCCGGGACTGACTTTCCTTTCTTTAAGACGATGGCCGCTTTTACCGTTTCCCCACGGTATGAATCCGGAACCCCATATACACATGTCTCTTTTACGGCTGGATGCTGGTAAATAATATCTTCAACTTCGATTGGATAAACATTATAACCGCTTGCAATGATCATATCTTTCTTCCTGCCTACGATATAAAAATATCCGTCTTCATCCATCGTCGCGATATCCCCAGTGTAAAGCCATCCATCCCGCAAAGCCGTTGCTGTTTCCTTTGAATTCTTCCAATATCCCTTCATTACTTGCGGACCTTTAATAATCAGTTCGCCTCTTTCACCTGCTGGCAATTCATCAATGCCTGTTTTTAGGTCGACGATTTTAGCGTCGGTATTTGGGTATGGAATTCCGATACTTCCTGGTTTTTTCAGTCCTATGACTGGATTGCGGTGGGTAGTGGGTGAAGTTTCTGACATTCCAAACCCTTCCAATATTGTAACCCGTAATTTTTTTTCGAACTGATGAATGATTTCTATCGGGAGCGGGGCTGAACCACAACTGCAGTACTTAAAGCAGCTTAAATCGTCCGCCGTTAAATCCGGGTGATTCAGTAAAGCAATATACATGGTCGGGACACCTGGAAAAATGGTTGGCCGATGTTTTCGAATCAAATCCACCACCTTGTTTATTTCAAATTTCTCTAATGTGATAAAAGTCGATCCGGCATATATGGCACTATTCAATCGTCCATTACCAAACACATGGAATAATGGGGTCAATCCAAGCATCCGTTCCCCAGGCCTTTGGAGTTGAAGGGCATTTGCCGTAAAGGCAAAGTCTTGATAAACATTCGAGATCAAATTAAAGTGCGTGAGCATGACCCCTTTTGATTTCCCTGTAGTCCCCCCTGTATATTGAAGTACAGCCACAGCTTCCTTCGGATCGATGGCCAGAGCAGGAAGTTCCTTACCTTTCCTTGATAAATCCGTTCCCGTTTCCATTAATTGGTCGAATGGTATGAACGTTAACCTATCAGAAAAACTTGTTAGCAATAATTTTTCCCGTTGTTCCTCACGCCCAATGAACCAATTTGCTTCGGAATCCTGTAATATATAATCCAATTCACTCGACTGATACAGCGGGTTCACTTGAACGACCACACCTCCCAAACGATGAATGGCATAATAGGCAATGATATATTCTAGACAATTTGGCAGCATGATTGCTATACGATCGTCTTTTTGAAATCCACGGTTGTCTAAATTCACAGCAAAACGATCTGAGGCATCCTTTAATTCCATATATGTCATTTCCCGATCCCTGTCTATTACGGCTTTGCAGTTTGGGTAAAGTCGGGCTGAACGTTCAAGGAGTCCATATAATGACAATACTGGAATGTCAATTTCAGCAGGAGTTTCTTTCGGATAAAATCCATGCCAAGTTCTAGTCAATTTTTTTCACACCTCATTCTTTTCTATTAAAATGGAGCATAGTCATTTGTCAGCCAACTTAATCATCCTTGCCTCATTTATCACGAATGATTTTAAAAATTCCTGTGCCCTTTGCAATTGTGTTGCCTTCAGTATCTTTTATTTCTCCTTCAGTAAAGGCAATTTTGTATCCTTTTTGAAGGACTTTTGCTTCCGCAAATAGTTCGCCGCTCGATATGCTGGCTAAATAATGTACAGTTAAGCTTGTCGTCACGACTTTGGATTTGGTAACGGAACGAGTCACCATTCCTAGAATGGTATCCAGCATGGTAGCATGAATACCGCCGTGCAGTGTTCCATTAACATTAAGCAAATGTTCTTCTATGTTCAACTTTATAGTAACATTCCCCTCTTCAAATCGAATGATTTCAAAACCTATATGTGAAAAGAATGCACTACTTTCGAATTGATTCCGAATATCTTCCACTTCAACAGGCAATCTTCCTCCCCCTCACTTTGGCACGATTCAACTTATATACGGAAAGGAGCAGAAACGTATAGGGTTTCCACTCCTTAATCGTTGGCCTATACGGCTTCAATCATGATAGCCATTCCCTGTCCGCCGCCAACACAAAGTGTAGCAACACCATATCTTTCTTTCCTGCGAATCAGTTCATATATTAGCGTTGTCACGATCCGTGCGCCCGTCGATCCGACTGGGTGTCCAAGAGCGATCGCTCCCCCATTTACATTAACTTTGTTTTCATCTAGCGATAAATCCCTGATTACTGCCAATGCCTGTGAAGCGAACGCTTCATTTAATTCGAAAAGCCCAATGTCCTCTACTTTTTTCCCGGTGCGCTCCATAAGTTTTTCGACGGCTGGTACTGGACCAATTCCCATCACTTCAGGCGAAACTCCCGCAGTCGCCCAATCTACAATCTTTGCGAGTGGTTGTATTTGTAAACGTTTCGCTTCACTAGCTTTCATTAATACCACTGCAGCAGCCCCGTCATTACGGCCACAAGCATTCCCTGCAGTGACGGTTCCGTTTTCCATGAATGCCGGTTTTAAGCTTGCAAGTTTTTCCATTGTGGTTTCCGGACGTGGATATTCATCCGTTTCAATGGTAACCGTACTCTTCCTGTCAGAGACTTGAACAGGAACGATCTCATCTTTGAACTTTCCTTGTTCTATCGCTTGCGCCGCTCTTCGTTGACTTTCCACTGAAAAGGCATCTTGTTCTTCCCTGGAAATGCTGAATCGTTGTGCGACATTTTCAGCGGTGATTCCCATCCCCAAACTTTTTCCGTAAATTTCTTGAGGCTGCTGTCCTGCTTCAGTATTAGAATCCACTAGCTTGGTCCTGTCTCCCCCAAAACGGGCACTTCTTAAATAAAGCGGTGCGCGGCTCATGCTTTCCGTACCGCCGGCAACGACTATATTTGCTTGACCTGAGCTTATCTGCTGTGCTGCTGAGGTGATGGCCTGCATTCCAGATGCACATAACCGGTTTACCGTAAAAGCCGGTGCAGAATCGGGAATCCCTGAGCGCAGAGCTGCCACTCTCGCGACATTCGAGGATTCGGTCGTTTGCCTAACTTCCCCGAAAATGACTTCATCCACTTGTTCTGCTACAATATTCGCTCGCTTGATCGCTTCTTTGATGGCTATGCTCGCCAAATGACCGGAACTAATCTCTTTAAATGCTCCACCGTACCTTCCAATCGGTGTTCGAACAGCACTAACGATTACGATATCTTCTCCCATTTCGTTCCTCCCCCTTGAAATTCCAGATTCATAGGCAAAAGACTACCTGCCCGAATCAAACAGTAAGAAATTAACACTCTTCCAAGACATTCCTTGCTATGATTAAACGTTGGATTTCGTTCGTTCCTTCATAGATCTTCGTTATGCGGGCATCCCGATAAAAACGTTCAACTGGATATTCAGCCATATATCCCATTCCCCCATGAATCTGGACCGCTTTATCCGCGACCCGATTAAAAACGTCTGAAGCGAACAGCTTTGCCATTGATGCTTCCTTGATCACTTTTTTTCCTTCATCAATCTTTTGTGCCGCCATCATCGTCAATGCTCTTGCGGCTTCCGTTTCGGTTGCCATATCAGCAAGCATCCATTGAATCGCTTGGTTGTCCGCTATTGGTTTGCCGAATTGAATGCGCTCTTTTGCATATTTGGCTGATAATTCAATCAATTTACCACTTGATCCCACTGATCTTGCAGCCAAACCTACACGCCCTTCACCTAAAATTTTCAGGGCAGAGATATATCCCATTCCAACTTCGCCGATAACATTTTCTTCAGGTATGATACAATCCTCGAAAATTACTTGTGAGGTATATGATCCCCTTAACCCCATTTTTTTGTCCTTTTTGCCGACAATTAAACCGGGAAAATCTCTTTCTACTAAAAAAGCTGTAATCCCTCCCTTTGCTCCTTTATCTTTATCCGTTATAGCAAATACGGTATAAACATCAGCTATCGGCCCATTCGTGATGAAATGTTTCGTCCCGTTCATCACCCAGTAATCACCCTTCTTTTCTGCACTTGTTGCCAAATTGGTTGCATCAGATCCCGCTCCTGGTTCAGATAAAGCAAAGGCGCCAATTTTCGTGCCTGCTGCCATTTCAGGTAAATATTTATTTTTCAAATGTTCGGATGCAAGCTTAACAAGACCTGTACTGCCAATCCCGGTGTGGGCACTTATTAATGAAACAAATCCATTATGGGTCCTTCCTAACTGCTCTAATACGGTAGCCTTTCCAACAGCATTCAAGCCAATTCCACCGAATTGTTCGGGAATGCTTATTCCGAATAAGCCAAGGTCTTTTGCTTTTTCCACCAAATGCTCCGGGATAGCATCTTCTTCTTCTATTTGTATCGCGTACGGCTCCACTTCCCTTTCAACAAAATTACGGATCATTTCCTTCATTTGCTGCATTTCCTTGGTTAAAGTGATTGTCATCAGTTTATTCCTCCTTAGGTATGTTCATAAGTAACCATTTATAAGTTTTCTTCATAGGGCATATAGGGCTGTTATCATCTAATCATTCAATGGAATTCATTGTATTCTGGTAAATTAGAGTCTTCACTCTTACAAAATCAGGCTTCACGTTCAATTATCGTAGCAATTCCCTGCCCGCCTCCAATGCAAGCCGTAATTAGAGCAAACCTTCCGGCAGAACGCTTCAATTCATAAACCGCTTTCGTAATGAGGATGGCACCCGTCGCACCTAGTGGATGTCCATGTGCAATGGCTCCCCCGTTCACATTCACTCTTGCGGGATTCATATCAAGCTCCCTATTACAAGCAATGACTTGAGCGGCGAAGGCTTCATTAATTTCAATGATGTCCATTTCATTTAAGGAAAGCCCTGATTTTTCCATTACCTTTCTTATAGCGGGAACAGGTCCTATTCCCATATAATTTGGATCTACCCCTGCAACAGCCTGTGCCCTGATCTTCGCCAAAGGTTTAATCCCCAATTCCACCGCTTTTTCCCTAGACATTATGACCAGGGCCGATGCGGCATCATTCAATCCCGAACTATTGCCCGCAGTCACGGAACCGCCTTCTAAAAACGCAGGTGCTAATTTGGCTAGCCCTTCTTTCGTTATTTGCGGACGTGGATGTTCATCCAATTTAAATTCAATATCGTCGCCTTTTCTGACGGGAATGTGAATAGGCGCAATTTGCTCATTGAAACGGCCCTCTTCCACGGCTCTGGCCATATTTTTTTGGCTTTGTAGTGCGAATTCATCTTGTTCTTCCCTGCTGACCTCATATTTTTCCGCTAAGTTTTCAGCCGTGATTCCTATCGGGGGATCGCCAATCTCTTTTGGGGACAACCGGGATTTTCTGAACTGCGGTGGCTTTGCATTGTATGCTTTTTCCGGGCGATCCATCAAGTATGGCGCCCTGCTCATGCTCTCGACCCCACCGGCGATATAGACATCGCCTTCGCCTGCCCGGATCGCTTGTGCAGCCAAGTTGACAGCATTTATTCCCGAGCCGCATTGACGGTCGACAGTCAGTCCGGGAAGATGAATCGAGAGGCCTGTTTCCAGCGTCGTTAACCTGGCAATGTTTCCACCTCCGCTTAACACATTCCCCATGATTACATCATCTATCATTAGGGGTTCGACATTCGCTCGTTTTATGGCTTCTTTCATCACTTCTGCTCCAAATGCGTGTGCGGGAACCGATGCAAGTGCACCTCCCTGTTTTCCAATTGCTGTTCGAACTGCAGAAACTATGACGGCATCTCTATTCATTTCCCATCCGCTCCTTTTCCTTTTTTCACACCCAGTTGATGGCATTCCTTCATTTCACTAGTTTCATTGAATGTAAGCAGTTGTCCCCTTGCTTATGAGAACTTAAGATCAAAGTTATCCGAACTTTTATTTTTATGTTTCCCTTTTGATTTGGCTGGTTTAACGAATATCGCAAACAGGATGCCAAAAGCCAGGACAAGGATGGCCATGAACAATATCGATAAGTTATATCCCAATAATTCATTTCCTCCTGCTAAACTTATGATATAGCCAGTTAATAGAGGTGCAATAATGCCTGCTATATTTCCTGATGATGTTAGGATGCTTGTCATCAATCCCCCCCGCTCTTGCATTTCATTAATCATGATCGTTGGTCCGATCGGTAAAATTGCATATGTAAGGCCCTTTGCTAAACACATGGCGACTATCACCCAGATTGGATTTTGAAATAGCATGATTGAGGAAAAGAACAATGCACCAAGAATCATAGCGCCCGCGACGACAAATACCCTCGATGACCGCCAATTCTGATTCTTCTTGAATAAATGATCAGACACCATCGAAACACCCATATAAATACATACGGAAACGACTCCGATTATCGCAACACTGGTTCCCATTTGACCTGGAGTCATTTTTACGGCTTCCACTAAATAAATCGGGAGCCAAACGGAAAACCAAACAACTAAAATATACGTTGAAAAATATGCAAGCGTAGTAAACAAAGCAGTAGGTGATGCGAGTAGCAGCAAAAAGTCTTTCACTTTAATTTTTTCTAGTTTCACTTTCTTTTTCTTTTGTATGTTTTCATATACTTCAACTGGATTTTCCTTTGTTAAAAATTGAAAGAGGAAGAACCAAACAAGGCTTGCGCCGCCAAGGGCGGCAAAGGCAGCTTTCCAGCCGAATATCGTAATTAAAGAAACGAGGATCGGTGCCACGATCATTGCACCAACGGTTCCTCCGCCAACCACTACCGAATTAGCAAAGCCTTTCAGTTTCGGCGGAAACCACTTATCGGCATGACTGTAAGCGATTGGGCTATAAGGCCCTTCGAATGCGCCCAGTAAAATCCTGTATAGAATCAATAATGGAAGAGCGGTGATGGCTAAAACGCCGAATTGCAAAACAGTCCATGTCAGCATGATGAACCCAAGCACTTTTTTAGCCCCCAGCCGATCAGCCCATGCTGCCCCAAAAATCCCTGTTACTGGGTAGAGCCAATAATAACTGCTTCCAACAAGACCCCACTCCGCATAGCTAAGATTGAATTCTTTCATGATGGGAACAGCTGCGAGACCCACGATCGATTTATCTGCAAAATTGATGACGGCTCCAAAGAATAATAGAATGAGAACAACCCAACGCATATAATTCCCTCCCCTGCTTCATTTTTGTTCACACACTGATCTACCCATCCAACTTAGGTTTCATAAATGAAACCACATTCCCTTCTTTCAATCCTTTTCCAATTCTTCTTTAACTAACAATCTTTTTAATAGTTTACCCACTGTATTCCGCGGAAGTTCTTTTCTCAATTCAAATACTTTTGGTACTTTATAAGGAGTCAATTGGGAATAACAATATCCTTCTATTTCTTCAAGATCCACGGAAGCGCTTTCTTTAGGTACGATGAATGCTTTCACAATTTCGCCTTTTTCTTTATGGGGGATGCCCACCACAGCTGCCTCTTTTATTGCCGGATGTTCATATAGAACACCTTCTACCTCCTGCGGATAAATATTGAATCCGCCGACGATGATCATTTCTTTTTTCCTGCCGACTATATAGAAATATCCTTCATCATCCATCACCGCAAGATCGCCAGTATATAGCCAGTCATTCTGTAAGGCCTTTTTGGTTTCTGCTTCGTTATTCCAATAACCCTTCATGATTTGCGGGCCTTTTATGAGCAACTCCCCGACGCATGTGTTAGGCACTTCATTATTTTCATCGTCAATGATCATACAGTCCGTGCCTGGAAAAGGGATGCCAATGCTTCCGATTTTCCTTTTTCCAAATGGCGGATTACGATGAGTGGAAGGAGAAGCTTCAGACAAACCGAAACCCTCTCCGATTTTGGCACCTGTCAGCTCCTCAAATCGCTTGATTACTTCAACCGGCAGAGGCGCCGATCCACAAGAACAACTTTTTAAACAATTCAGTCCATAGTTTTCAATTCCAGGATGATTGACGAAAGCATTATACATCTTTGGAACTCCTGGAAAGAAAGTCGGACGGTACTTTTTTATTTTTGCAAGTACATCTTGAAGTTCGAATTTTGGAAATAAGAGGATGGCAGCTCCAATATAGATACCTAGATTCATCGCACTTGTCATGGCATAAACATGGTAAAGAGGCGTAGCTGCCAAAACGATTTCTTCACCAGGTTTCAGGGAATCCCCATACATTTCAAAACTCTGCACGACATTGGAGGTTAAATTATAGTGAGTAAGCATGACACCCTTCATCTTCCCAGTTGTGCCGCCAGTATATTGGATGACTGCAGTATCTTCATACGGGTTTATCATTTCGGGCTTCTTAATGGCATCTCCGGTTTGAATCATCGTTTGAAGGGAACAGGAGCCATTTTGATCATTTTCCATATCAATGTAAACATCAAATTCATATATCGCTTTCGTTTCTTCGATTGTATTTGCGGCCGTTTGGTCAAATACAATATTCTTGGTATCTGAGTCTATTAAAATTTGCAAAAGTTCCCGCGGTTTATACAGGGGATTAATCTGTACAACTATCAGACCCAGTGCCTGTGCGGCGTAATAACTGATTATGAAATAAGGGTGGTTGGCCATCATCAGACCAATACGTTCACCTTTAACAAAGCCCATTTCTCTCCATTTACCTGCAAGTTTGTCTACCTGCATTTTTAGATTCTTATAATCCATTGAATGGTCTTCATAAATGATGGCTGTATGGTGTGGAAACTTACTTGCTGTTATATCAAGCAGCGAATAGACCGATATTTCCGGCAGCTTCATAGATTTCATTCTTTCAACATACCATTGCTCCCATGGTTTATTTATTGTTTTTCGCACCATTATCCCTCCGCACATAAACGAATTTCTTATCGTGCATGTTTGATTTATACTTATAGTTATTATGCAACTTGCATGCCAAGTCCCATTTTTGTGTAAAATCGCTTAGTATTAAGACCAGTCAATTCATTAATGAATTTTATTCAGTTATAATGCCTATCTTTAGAGGATTCATCGAAATGCCAATAATTCATTTTTGAATTTTTGATTGGTTTTCTAGCGATTGTGAAACTAGGCTTTTACCATATTATAGATTATACCTACTCACAAATCGTGATTTTGATTTTATCCATGGGTTTTATAAAATTTGAATAGCCCATCCAGCAACGGATGGGCCTATTGCAACATTTATTGAAAATTGGCTTACTAGTGAAGTATATAAAAATCTATTGCTCTACTCCATTCCTGGATTTTTAGCTTTTGCGCATTGGTAGACTGATTTTTCCGCTGTATCCAAGAATCTTCCAAGCCACATAACTAGTTCAATCGATCGGACCATCCTGTAAAGATCTAGATATCTCGTTCTTTAAGACCATTATCCAATATGGCTTGAAGTTGTCGTCCTTCATTTTGATCTTTGCTGCTTATTCGTATGTATCCAAATTTACGAACATCCATTTTTTACACCTCATTCTATTTCTTTCTACTATTCTACTAAAAACGTTCGTAAAAGTGTATGTAAAACAATGAACGTTCGTAAAGTGTTTTTAAACTTTAACGAACGTTAAAATAAGAGGATTTTATCGAAAATAGAACCGTTCGTAAAAGTGTACTTTTACGAACGGGATTTAAAATGATTATTTTGAGTAGAAAGAAGAGATTTTGCAGGAGTAGAATGATAGTTCGAAAAACATGTTGAGTAATTAAAATCAGTTTGAATATCAATAATGACAAATTGGTCTGGCGATTTTGAAACGCCCAATGTACGAAACTGGAACATTCTAATCATCCTCTACCTATATCACTTACAAACAGTAAATACCAACTATTAATAAACAATACAATGAACACATCGAGGTAGTTTAAAATTTGTTACAGAATTTCATTCTCCCCCCTCTTTGTTGTTGCCCGTTGAGTAGAAATAAAATTTAATACATGTCGTTTTCCAGGTGCTGCCTGAATAGCTCCTTTTACGGAAGCAGTTAGTGCTCCACTTGCATTTGCAAAAGTAAGTAATCGTTGATGATTTTCACTCACTCTTTCACATAGATTTTCATTAGATACTTCAAGTGACACTAGTTCGGATAAGAAACCTCCGATAAATGCATCACCTGCCCCAGTTGTATCCGAAACAATTACTTTAAATCCTTTGTCTTCATATTCCTCTCCATTTTTCAAATAAATATTTGCGCCATCGCTTCCTTTTGTATATACGACTACTTTCACGTTACCGACAAAAAGGGATTTAATCGCTTCTTTTTCCTTATTAATATTTGTTATAAAATATAATTCTTCATCGGATACTTTTACAATATCAGCTAGAGGCAAGAAGTTTAGTATCGTACGCCGACAGCTTTCTTCATCAGGCCATAAAGGAAGCCTGACATTAGGGTCAAAACTTACAATTCCACCTATTTTATTAAATCTGTCTATCACTTTTATATGAGTTTGTTTCATTGGACTTTCAACTAAATCCACTGAGCAAAAGTGAAGAAGATCTCCTTGATTAAACCACTCTGACTTCACCTCATCTGGTGAAAGTAATAAATCAGCTGTATTCTTTCGATAAAAATTAAAACTTCTTTCTCCGAAATTATCTACAGATACAAATGCTAATCCAGTTTCACCTTCATCGCTTCGAATTATATAGGAAGTGTCTACATCATTTCCTTGAAGCACGTCCATTAAATAATCACCAAAATTATCATTAGCTATCTTGGTTAGCATGACGGAATTCCCACCATATTTTGCAATTGCAATCGCAACGTTCATAGGAGCTCCACCGGCAACACGTTCAAAACCAGTAACCTCTTTTAAAGATTTTTCTTTTTGAATAGGAATAAAATCAATTAATGTCTCGCCAATACAAAAAACTTTTTTCAATGTATTCACCCCTAAACAAGGAACAAGTGGTCTAGACACTTGTTCCTTGTTATTTTATTTCCAGATGTCTTTTAGGTTCCAATAAGTTATTTCCTTGACTTGTACATCACCATTCTCAGTAAATAACTCAATACCTAATCTATCTTCATTCGGATAGATACGACTTGTCATGGTCGTTTGTCCATCATTCGCAAAGATTTCAATGGAAGATCGATCAATAAATACACGTAGGGAAAGCTCTTTATTTGTCTCAAGTATTGTGTTCCTAACACCATCTTCCACTTTTCCTGACTTGGAGCAATCAAGTGTTAGCTGTTGTTTATCTAAGTGATACGTTAATACTGTTTCTTCTTGGTTAACTCCACGAATCTTTAGACCTACAGATTGAGCACTACAATTAGTTAAGTCAAACACAGCTTTCACTTCAAGTAAATCATCTTTCGTTTCTACCAAATAGCTTTCAGAAATGGATTGATTTGTACACTCATTGTGTTCAGAATCACGTAATAAGGTTAATTCCTCAACAGGATTCATTAAAATCTTGTTATGATCCCCTAGCGTTATTTCACGTGGTAATGTTAAGGCTCCACACCATCCATCTGCTTTTGTTGGCATGTTTGACTCCCACATATCCATCCAACCAATTGCAATTCGACGACCTTTATCATCTAATAGTGTTTGAACTGCATAAAAGTCATGTCCATTATCTAGTTCAGTAAATGATCCATGAACAAACGCGTTTGTTTCATAATTATAATCTCCAACCAAATAACCTGTTTGGAATAGATTATTATATAAATCTCCATTTGATTTAATACCTTGAGGAGAGATCATTAGAATATATTTTCCATCTAATTCAAAGAAGTCTGGACATTCCCACATATATCCAAGTGAGCCATCACTTTGTGCAAGAACGCCAATGTATTCCCAATTCAGTAGATCAGGAGAACGGTATAAAATAACTCTTCCGACATTCTCCTTCGTTGAATTTCCTAAAACCATGTACCAGGCATCATTGTGCTTCCACACCTTTGGATCACGGAAGTGATGTGCACTATCTACTGGTGGTTTAGCAATAACCGGATTTTCTCCAACTTTCTCAAATGTTATGCCATCCGTACTGACCGCAATATTTTGATTTTGATAGAAGAGATCTTTTTCCTTATCTGTATAGTGATGTCCTGTATAGATTAGGGTTAGTTCACCATTATTATCAACGGCACTTCCTGAGAAACATCCATCTGTATCACATGCATCCCCAGGAGCTAAAGCAACAGGCAAATGCTCCCAATGAATGAGATCTTTACTTTTTACATGGCCCCAATGCATAGGCCCCCAATTTGCATCATATGGATGGAATTGATAAAATGCATGATATTCCCCCTTATATTGTGCGAAACCGTTCGGGTCATTAATCCAGTTAGCTGGAGCCATGATATGGTAACCTAATCGATAACGATTATTTATTTTTTTCTTTGCATTCTTCAGTGCCTCTTCAGCCTGTTTAATTCTATTAATTGTTAACATCCTAACATCCTCCTATATTATCTTTCGTAACCTTTCCACATTGCCATTTAAGCCTTTGCTTTTTTTAGAACCTTTTAAAGTAAAGATTGAAATAATGGTAAAACAAAAAACCATGATTCCCATGATGAGATAGGTATGACGAAATCCTACACTGTCATATAATCCACCTGCAATTGGTGAAAGAATAGATGCACCTACCTGAGAGGCAAATTGGAAACCAACTAGATAAAGCACAGAAGATAGACGGGTATCAAAATTCGCTGCTAAATATTTAAAAATAGCAATTAGCATAATAGGCAATTCTAGAGCATGAATTAATTTCATCGAAGAAATTCCGATTGGCCCAACAACTATTCCAGAACCGATGATTCGGAAGGCCATTAAAAATCCTGCTAGAATTAAACTATTCTTTACACCAAACTTATTTACGATAAACGGAGCAAGAAACATCATTCCAGCCTCTAAAAATACTTGGAACGAGTTTAGATATCCAAATACTTGATTGCCTAACGATTCAGTCGGAAATAAAGATGCGTAATAAAGAGGGAATTGCTGATCATAAACACTGTAGACGCATGTCACCCCAATAATGTACATCATGAAAAACCAGAAATCTTTTAATAAAAAAAGTTGTCCAACGTCTTTTAATTTAATAGAATCGGCTCTATTTACCTCTTGATCCGTCATTTCTATTTTCACAGACATAATAATGGCCACTAATATGATTGCTGAAACAGATGCAACCCAGAAATTGATATTTGGATTAATATTAAACAGCTGTCCTGCAAAAAATGTAGCTGCCGCCCACCCTAGAGAGCCCCACATTCTCGATTTTCCATACTCGAAATCATATTTACGGCTAATCTTCTCAATATATGATTCAATCGCTCCAATACCAGCTAGAAAAGCAACTGCTAAATAAATTCCTCCAACAATCGCGCCCCAAAAGACATTGTATTTTAATAATGGTCCATAGATGAAAATATAAAATGGTCCTACAAATACGATTAGCAAACTAATGAAAGATAATATTTTTTTCTTTAAACCTATTTTGTCAGATATATAACCATATAGTGGCTGCATACATAAGGCGAAGATAGCGTTTACAGAAAAGATAATACCTGTAGCTGACCCACTTAAATTTATTTCTTGTCCTAACCAAATGGAAAATAAAGAGTAACTAGAAGACCAAGTGAAAAAGAAAAAGAAAAAATACGCACTTAACATCCAATACAGATTTTTTGAAACTTTCAATTTAATTGCTCCTTTTACTAGACATGTGAAAAGAAATGAATAACTAGTTAACGAAATGAAAAAGAAGAAATAGAAATATGAATTTAAGTCCATACATGGTTGTTAATGATGATACACTCTCTATTTAATGCCTGTACCTGAACCGCCAATCCCCTCTAAAATATAACGTTGAGCCACAATATAGATAATAATCAATGGAACGGTGGATATCGTCAGTACAGCCATGACTTGGTTAGTATAAACCGGATCTGTACTATTAATTGCTGTAATCGCTACTTGGATAGGAAATTTCGACTTGTCTGTCAAGACCATCAGAGGCCAGATATAATCATTCCAACTTCCGATGAAAGCCAATGTCCCAACAGTGGCAACGGCTGGTTTAGACATCGGTAGCATGACCCGCCAGAATACTTGCCATGTATTTGCCCCATCCAATTTAGCCGATTCAATAATCTCTGTTGGAATAGCCATAAAAAAGTTTCGGAACAAATAGATATTGAATGCCCCTGCCAACGCTGGCAAAATAACCGCAAGACGTGTATCCACTAATCCAATGCTATGAATAATGGTAAATTGAGAGATTAAGATGGTTTCAAATGGCACGATCAAAATAGCCAATAAAAGACCAAACAGCACTTTTTTTCCACTAAAATTAAGTTTAGCAAATGCATAGCCCGCCATCCCATTGATAATTATGGAACCAACTGCTACACACAAACCATAAAACAAACTGTTGCCGATATAACCTAGTAAATGAAATCGTAACAGAACTTGCTTGTAGGATACAAACCAGTCTGATGGATGAAATGATGGCAGGAAAGCCTTAATGTTACTCATATCGTTATAAATTTCCGCTTCTGGTTTCATCGAGGATGCGACCATCCAAAACAGCGGAAAAATAAATAGCACTGCGAGCAAAACCAGGCAAATGTATTCTAAAATCGTTAGAGGCCCGAATTTCCGTCTCATCAGTCTTCATCCTCCTTCACCAGTTTACGTTGCGTAATCGTAACCAATCCGATAATCGTTCCAAACAAGAGAGCAATTGAACTGGCATAACCAACCATGCGGTCCGTAAAACCAGTTTGATAAATATAATAGACAACCGTCATGGTGGAATTCACTGGTCCGCCTTGCGTCATAACCATTGGTTGAACCAACAGCTTGAATGCGCCAATTAATGTGGTAATAAATATAAAAATTGAAGTTGGTTTCAACAAAGGTAACGTAATGTAAATAAATCGTTGCCATTTATTCATTCCGTCTAACTGTGCCGCCTCATAGACATCACCAGGGATATTCTGCAGTCCTGCTAGAAAAATCAGCATCTGAAAGCCGGCTCCTTGCCAAGCCGAAACCACAACAATTGTAAATATCGCCTGCTTAGGACTTGTCAAAAACGGTTGCGCTGAAATGCCGAAGTATGTGAGTACATTGTTAATAATCCCTTCATTTGGATTCAACAAATACAACCATAGAACAGAGATAACGACAAGTGACATGACAACTGGACTAAAGTAAGCTACTTTAAAAAACGTGTTTGCTTTACGTTGTTTATTTAACAGGAGGGCCAGCCCAAGAGCTGCCCCTATCTGTAACGGAATAACCCAAACTACAAATTCCAGTGTGTTCACCAAGCTTTTCAGAAAAATTGGGTCCTGGAATAGATTAATGAAATTGTCCAATCCGACAAATGTGCGCATATCGGGTGTTAATAAATAATAATCCGTAAACGCATAATAGACTGACATAATAGATGGAATAACAAGGAACATCGATAAAAGTAACAACGCCGGCCCCAAAAATGTATATGCAACTACATTTTCTTTCCACCGAATTTTATTCTTGATTCTTCCCTCTGGTCTCAGAAATGTATAGACATTCCTATTTTCTTTCCATCCAATTTTACTCATAGTTCCTCCTTCTAATTGGCCTTATCTATAGCTGATTGCATTTCTTTCGCATGTGTATCCAATACTTTTTGGATATCTTTATTTTGATCATAGAAGCTGATGTCATCGATTGTTTGTTGGAAAGCACGCGTGACTTGCGGATAAGCCGGTGTAACGGGACGTGCGTGTCCTGTTTCTTTCAATTGTTTCAGGAAGACATTCATTTGATCTGAGAACTCTTTTGCCATCACTTTTTCAGAAGAGTATCGGACTGGCAGTGCTGCAATCGTACGGCTCAGTTCCACATTCGAATCTTTGTTTGTCATCCAGTCAACTAATTTTGCAGCCCATTCTTTATTTTCGGACGTTTGTGTCATCGCAAATTGCCAACTACCTGAAGGAGAAACTAGTTTCTTTGTCTTTGGTGATACTGGATATGGCATAACGCCATAATCTACCTTTTGGTAGTTTGTTTTCATATCAGTTACTGTCCATACTCCACTAAACTTCATTGAATATTTTTCCGTTTCAAACGCTTGTTTGACTGGCGTTCGTGTCGTATAACCTTCTTTCAACATTGTTTGAATAAAAGTCATTGCTTCAACAGTAGTTTTTTTATTGAAGACACCTTCTGCTTTCTTTCCATCTTTCGAGATGATATCTCCATCAGCTGACCAGACAAACGGAGTTAGCGCATACGTCAACATTTCGTCTTTCGACTGTAATTGCATATCAATAGCTGGTTTGTCGTATTTATCTTTCAACGTTTTACAAAGAGCAAGGAATTGGTCCCATGTCCATGGATTATCAACTGTTGGCAGCGTATTCAAATCTACGCCCGCCTCTTGTAACATTCTTTTATTGTAGTAAATCCCAACAGATGATTCACTAACACCAATTGCATACAGCTTGTCTTTATAAGTTCCTTGTTGCTTAATACTTGGCAGCAAATCCTCTTGATCTTTTATATACTCATCCAATGGTGCAATGACACCAGATTTCGCGTAAGCAGCTGTATTTGGTCCGTCCAAAGTAATAACATCCGGCAAAGTGCTGGTTGTAAGGGCCGCGTTTACTTTGTCTTCATAACCACCGCCATTTCCGCTACGTGGAATAAATTCAATTTTAGCTTTGATATTGTCAGAAGAATACTTCTTATTGAAGGCTTCTACCCGTTTTTTATACACTTTTCCTTCTTCATTCTCATCAGATATATGTACCCACATCGTAATCGTCTTTTTACCATCACTATTTACGCTTTCGCTTTTGCTGCAGCCCACCGCAGCAAACATCAGTAATAAAGATATACTTACTAGTAGCCATTTCTTCATACCTTTCACTTCCCCCTCATATGTCTTTCGTCTTAAAAAAACTTATAAAAGCGCTTTCAATTGTAGTTTATGTCAACCGGTTACATATGTCAACCGATTGACAGGTATTTTTTTGAAAAATCAGACATTACCTTTCATGTAATTTGTCTCTAACTCTTGCACATATTAGTACTTTTCTCTAAAATAAGTGCGTGATCCGACTAATCTGAAATTATTTTATTATAGGGTTTTCCTAGTAGGTGACAGATTATGATATGCTATTAAACAGTTTATTAATGGATTTTTCATTTTTATCACCTTCGCTCTTTATACAATATTGATGCCAATGTTTAATATCTCTGTGAACCAACTGAAAAAATCTCAGTATCCAATCAATGGACCAAAACATGAAAACTTTATTCAAATGAGTAGTTAAAAAAGTTAAATAAAATGGATGTTTCTTAATAAGGTAGGAGGACATGAAATGAAGCCTAACATTCACGATGTGGCAAAAATAGCAGGTGTTTCATCAACAACAGTTTCCCGTGTATTAAATAACCGCGGTTACATAAGTGAAAAAACAAAAGAAAAAGTTTATAAAGCGATGGAAGAGATTAATTATTTTCCAAACGATTTAGCCCGTTCTCTATTCAATAAACGAACTAATATAATAGGACTAATTATCCCAAATTCAAGTAACCCATTTTTCGGTGAACTTACCTTTCATATTGAAAGCATCTGTGCTTCATTAGGCTATAAATTGTTACTTTGTAACAGCTTAAACCGTATAGATAAAGAAGAAAAATATTTAGAAATGCTCATACGTAATCAGGTAGATGGAGTAGTCGTTGTGACATATAACCGAGGTATACTAAATTATGAGAAGCAGAATCTTTCTGTCGTAGCAATTGACCACTACTTATCGAAAAACATCCCTGTTGTTGGCTCTGACAATTATAGCGGAGGAAAAAAAGCTACAGAATTATTAATAATGAAAGGTTGTCAGTTTATTGTTCATATAAATGGACCAATTGAGCTGCAAACACCAGCAAACTTAAGAAGAAAAGCGTATGAGGATGTTATGAAGGAACATGGTAGACTTCCAATTACATATGAAGTTTCACCTCGTCAAAGTCATCAAGAAGTAATCTCTAAGCTTTTTGATGAACATCCAGAAGTAGATGGGATCTTTGCAAGTGATGATTTAATCGCGGCATCTGTTATAGCTGAATCTAAAAAACGCGGAAAAGATATACCAACGCAATTAAAAGTTGTCGGTTATGATGGAACAGAAGCCGTTCAAGTTTTACTGCCAGAATTGACAACCATACAACAACCAATTGATTTAATTGCCAAGACAGCAATTGATATTTTATTAAAACAAATTGAAGGTGAATTTAACAATTTTCCGTTTGAGACATATCTGCCTGTTAAACTTTTAGAAGGTGGAACGACTTAATTTATTGTATTTGTATGATGGTTTTTGGAGGTGTCAAAACCGGTTTTGGTGCAAATACAAAGACGAATAGAAAAAAATTGTAGATTCACTCTAAATAGCTAGTTATAAAAAAGAAACTGTATTACTTGAAGGGAGTCAGTTCACGTATTTTGTCTGAAAAAGTGTACTTTTTCGAACGGGATAGACAGATCAAATTAATATTTTAACCCGTTAACGTTTTGAGTCTATTCTTAGCCTCGCCCTTTTTATATAGGAGTGGAGTTAGTATAGTTTCATGAACACATTTTAGTTAAGTCCTTACAATGATTTTTGAGAGGATGTGTCCGTCTTGTATAGGTAAAAAATATAATAATGAGTTCAAGTAGACTATAGTAGATCTTTATCACTCGGGTAATTCAGTTAAGAATTAAGCGGCTAATATGGCGGTTAAAGAATTTACTCCTATCGTTTTGGGGAAGAGTCCATGACTCCAAAGAAATGGAAAGCGGAAAATAAAATTGCTCCAACAGGCAAAGGCCGAGGGGCTAGGAAAAAACTATGAATAAAGAGGAAAAGAAAAATAGAGGATGGGCAGCATTATTATTAAGTTAATTTTGAATGTAATGGCTTTTGTGTTAACCACATTTTCAGGTTAAAACGGTAGAGCAAACAAGGCTGCACCAGATTTTTTTCGTTTCGGGCAGCCTTGTTTGTTTATTCCCGACAGCCGGTAGTCGTCTGCCCGGCTTGTATAATAACAACACTGTTTGCAATAGGGTCTCAACGCTTCAATATGTGACATGATAAGTTCTAGTAGATATGTGAGTAGGTGAGATTGGCACACAAACATCACTATCATGTTCTCTCACTAAATTATAGAAGATAAAGCGTATTTCCTTCAGGGCCGAGCGGCAAATGTCCATCTGCAAGCAATTCTACAATAAATGAAAATGGGTTTTCTTCACCGGCAAGTTCGGCTGTACAAGCAAGAACGCTTATATACATGGCATGTCCAACGAGGAACTTGATTGCTTTTTCATCCCTAAATACGTTGAATGCTTGTTTATATGCTCCATGAAAAACGGCCTCCGGCACTTTGTCCACGATATCGGCAAGCAGTTTTTCATTTCCAGCGGCATCGATCTTTTCCTTAAGTTGATCCGGTAATTCTTTCAGAACTTCCCAAAGTGTACTGCTTTCAAACGAAAGTTGGCTGACTGTTTCTAAAACCTGCGCTGCCGAAAGCCACTTTATTTTATATTCACTGACGCCAATTGCACTCATAAACTGCTCTACTTTTTTCTCTGCTTCATTACACTTTACCCCTGCCTGTGAATACCAGTCTATGGATGTAAGTCGCTCAATCATTTCATTGGCAGACCGTGCGTCTGTACCGTACTTTTCTTCATTGATTATTCCGGCTAAAGCCATTTTAATCCGCTCCTTTCATATCTTCCGTTTTATCAGCCGACTGGGATTTCCCTGCCGACCAATGTCTGTTAATATTTTGTTGTCAGTTCTGGAGGACCAAATTTCGGTCCATATGGGCCTTCATCGAGCCAGCGTCCCAGTCTTGGAACTATGGATACGAGGGATGCTGCAAGTTCACGCTTTAGGTTCATTTCAGGGGCATCCCCTTGAAGGTGATGCAATGCAGTGGTTGACCCGTCTCGGTTCCACTTTGCGGCAATCCGTCTTTCAGTCGCTGCTGCATCAATTGCTTCTTTTCGCTCCGCTTCAGAATTAGATTGAAGCGCTTTCTCAATCCCCCTTACAGAAATAATTGTGCATCCGGTATTCCGGAGTTCAATCCACGGGCACCAAAATGACCTACTCATATACAATTGGTCATCACTTTCATTAACTTCTTGCTAATTTTTAATTCCCTTAATACCCACACACACATCGTTTCTTTGTTTTGATTACTTTTCTAAAGTCCTTGGTTGCTATTACATTTTTTGAACCACTTTTCCGGAATCTTTTATCATCTCAATTTCACTATTTCAATCACCATTCTTCATGCTCCAACATATAATACCTCAAAGGAAAACCGGGGGTATCAACATGCAAGACAATCAACATGGATCGCAAATGAATGAGGTTGAAAAGTTTGATGAATGGGTAAAAAGTTTTTTTCTGGATCCGGAAACTTGTGCGTTGGATCATCAACTTTTTTCAATTGATATATACGAAAGTGACGATGAGTATATGGTGGAAGCGGTTTTGGAAAATCATGATGTGAAAGATATAAAAGTTTGCCTATGTGATAATGAGCTATCGATCATCGTTTACGATACTGATAAGCCAATTCTTGAAAAAAAAGAAGATACACTGCCCACACAGAGAAAGATCCCTTTCCCCTTTTCGATTTGCTCTCGAAGAATTACCGCTGAATTCTCGAATCCGATATTGGTGATTCGCATCCATAAGTTTTCCCCCGGAAAAACAGCTGAAGATATTAACATTGAGTAGTTCATTCATAAAAATAAAAAGAATGGCCTAGGGAATCACTTCTCCCTTAGCCATTCTTTTTTCTTGATTATCCAGCAAAATAAAAGGACGTTCGACTTCCGTTTTGTGTCGAAATGACTTGCAGCTGTGCATCAATTCTTTCTTTCAATTCCGGCACATGGGAAATTATTCCGACTAATCTCCCGGTGCTTTGTATATCCATTAATGCTTCAATCGCATGATCAAGAGATTCAGGGTCGAGCGTACCGAAACCTTCATCGATGAACATCGTTTCAAGTGAAATACCGCCAGCGTTCTGCTGGACAACATCCGCAAGACCCAAAGCAAGTGCAAGGGAAGCCTTAAAGCTCTCGCCTCCCGAAAGGGTTTTGACATGTCTCTCATGTCCTGTATATTGGTCATACACAGATAATTCCAGACCGCTCTGGATATTCCTGCGTGTAGGATCAAGCTTTCGCAACAGCTGATATCTGCCGCTTGTCATTTTCAGCAGCCTTGAATTGGCTTCTTTTAAGATATCATCTAAAAAGGCTGCCAGTACATATCGTTCAAACGTTATTTTGAAGGAATTTTGACCTTTGGAAATCTCTGACAGATGACCGACTATACTGTACCTTTCATCTAAACTTTTCTGATCTTCCCTGATTTGCGCCAATTTCCTTTCGATTTCTTCGTTATTCCGAATTTCAGCCTGTAATTCATTCTGATTTTGGCGTAACGACTCCAATTCTCCATCTATGAAATCGAAAGTATTTTTCAATCCTTCAAGATCTGGTTTGGCCACATCTTTTAATTTCATTTCCAAATCATGAAACAGACTTAAAATACTTTGCCAATTTTGATTATACTGTTGTACTTGGTCCTCCAAATTTCCAAGAGCCGCTTCCGATTTTTTTGCTGCCGTATATTCTTTATAATTGGAAAAGCCTTGATTGGTCATATCCGTAATTAACTTTTCCCGCTCCTCTTTCAATTCTGCATTTAAGGCCTCTATATTTCCACTTAGGGATTCTTTTTTTGCAATGATGGCCGATTCTCTTTCCTTCACCAGTTGGAGGTTTTTTTGTGCATCATCAAATGCCGATTGTAAGCGTTTCTGTGTATTTACAGCCATTTGATAAGCTTCATTATATTCTTCCTCAGTCCGTATTCCGTCTGGCAGGGAATCGGTTAATCCAGTTAGTTTTGTAGAGTTTTCAATATACCTCGTTTTCCCTTGGTCCTCTTTTCTCTCTAAAGAGATCATATTATCCTTAAGCTGGGATGCTTTCTCTTTTAAATCCTGCAACCTTTTTTCCAGATCATTGAGTACAGACTTTTTCCGCATCAATTCTTTTAGCTGCTCTTGAAGCACTTTTCCTTTTTGTACAAACTGTAGCAAATGCCCATCAATATTTTCACACCTAAACTCCGACATGTCATTTTGTATGTCACTAAGCTTTTCTTGTGAAGACTCTGCCAGTGCATCATATTTGGATTTCGCTTGATAATATTCACTTTCCGCTTGGCTTTTTTTTTGTTCTGCAGTTTTCAGCTTGTTTTCTTGCTCTTTCAGTTCCAAATCCGTCGGCATATGCTCATGCAATTGCGCTGGTTTTGGATGACTTTGCGAACCGCACACAGGACAATTTTCTCCAGAATGCAGCATGGAAGCAAGCATACCCGCTTGGCCAGTTCTCCAGTTTCGATTCAGGGTTTCCAGTTTTTCCTTCTCCTGAATTTGTATTCTTTGTAACTCTTGGAACCTATTATTCTTTTCATCCAGAACTCGTTTCGTATTCTGGATTTCATAAAGAACTTCTTGAAGCTTTTTAATCTTAGATAGCGATTGATTATTTCTTTCTGCTTCAATTTCCTGATCACGATAAAGAACAGCCGCTTTTTCCGCTTCTGTTTTTTCTTGAGCGACTTTCTCTGTTTCCGCTTCAATCGACAGATGTTCCGAAACCGTTTTTTCACGAAGTCGTTTGCTAGTTTCCCACTCTTTTTCATCTAAAGTAACCTGTGCTTTTAAGCTTGCAAAAGTCATGACAGCCTCTTTTACCTGCTCAAGCTGATGAACAGTTCGGACTGCCTGCTCTCTTTGATTATCCTTCGACTTTTCCTTATCATAGGAATCCTGCTTCTCAATGCGCTCAATCCGTAACTTCTCGGACTGCTCACTTAACTTTTGAAGTTCGGCATTCGCATCTTGTACTTGTTTGCCAATTCGCAAATAGTATTGTTCCTGCTTTTCAAGCGAAGCCGCTTTGTGTGCCATTTTTATTTGGACTTTCACTAATTCCATTTCTGGCAGCTTTGCTTCAAGGGCCTCCTTTTCATTCCGCAGTTTTTCTTTTTCCGAAAATCGATTTAATAAATCGACAGCTTTTGAAAGTTCTTGATTTACTTGATCACGAGCTTTCTGCTTTTCCTGTATTTGTTTATTTATATACTCACTTTTTTCTGCCGCTTGCAAAATGACTTCCTGTAAAAGCGGTAAGACCTGTTGTTCACTAGGCTCTTCCCCTTGTATTTGTGCCTGTAATTCTTCATTATTGCCAGGCTGGATGCCTTTCATTAATTCAATTCGCCGCTGAGCACTTTTTTCACTTTCCTTTTTTAGGATGGAAGCCTCTTCTTTTAATTTTTCTTCTATTCGTTTATAAAGTTCAGTATGAAATAATTTCTGGAGAATCTGTTCTTTATCCTTGCTGTCGGAAGTTAACAGTTTTCGAAATTCATTCTGTGGAATCATCAGGATTTGCCGGAATTGATTAGCGTCAAGTCCAATGAGTACTTTGATTTTTTCTTCAACTTCCCGTACATTTGCTCCCAGCAATTTTTTTCCTTCGGCCAATATCTCATATAATTCAGCCTTTGCTCCAACAGTTATTGTTCCTTCACCTGCTTTTTTCTTGCGTTCCTGCTGCGGGGACCGGGTCACCAAATACGTTTTTCCACGCAGTGTAAATTGCAACGAGACTTCCGTCAATATATCATCTTCGGCAAACTGACTTCGTAAATCTTGCCCGCTTCGATCTTCACCACTGGCTTTTCCATATATCGCAAAACTAATACCATCAAATATCGTTGTTTTCCCTGCGCCTGTCTTTCCAGAAATGACAAACATCGTCCGTTCTCCAAGGGAATTAAAGTCAATGGTTTCCCTTCCTGCATATGGTCCGAATGCCTGCATCGTTAATATATCCGGTCTCATTTCAAAGCCTCCTCTTTCTTAACAGCCTCAATTACCGAAACCATCAAATCCTGCTTTTGAGAATCAAAGTCCCGATCTGTCATTTCTTGATAAAACGTTTCAAACAAGTCCAATTCTGATTTCCGTTCATCTTTTACAGAGGAGAAAGATTTTTTTCTTCTAAGGTCGGTCAAATCCCATTTACGCTCTAGATGTAGTACGTTCGGATAAATCTGGCGCAAGCGGTTAATAGGATCAATGAGTGCCCCCTCATCATTTAGTGTTATTTTCAAATAGTCATCCCTTTTTTGCGATTGATAGAATGCCGGATCGAGTAACTCTTCCATAACTCCAGATATCTCCCTCATATCGAACTTGGGTGCCAAA
This sequence comes from Bacillus sp. B4EP4a, assembly GCF_006680105.1. Taxonomy (NCBI): domain Bacteria; kingdom Bacillati; phylum Bacillota; class Bacilli; order Caryophanales; family Bacillaceae; genus Bacillus; species Bacillus sp. B4EP4a. The sequence goes on along the minus strand of NZ_VHIK01000067.1, from coordinate 82,643 downwards.
GAACGATAGCGTATATGAAAGCTTCCATCTTCTTGCATATCGACAATGGAAAGCGACTTATTTTGCTTGGCCTCGGAAAAAGAATATTTTAATAGTGATCCAGAGTAAAACACCTTAGGATGACGTATTGCGTCTGGACTATGTAAATGCCCAAGTGCCGTATAATCGAACGCATCGAATAAGTCGGATGAAACACAGCCGGAGCCACCTACAGACAAGACCCTTTCCGAATCGCTCGTTTTTCCGCCTAATACAAAAGCATGTCCTACGAAGACATTCGGCTCATCCTTATTGAAATTCTCGGCAATCGTTCCGGTAATCCGCTTCATCGCTTCTTGATGGGAATGGATACTATCATCTTCAAAAAGATGGCGGACCGTCCCAGGTTCTGCATATGGAACACAATAAAAGTTCACGCCTTTGATACGGACCGGCTCACATGTTTTTGTTAATTTCCCATGAATGTATAACTGACTATGACGATACCATGATGAACCGAATGCGAGTCTTTCCGCAGAATCATGGTTTCCCGATATCGCAACGATCGGAGTATTCATTTTCACATTAATCGTATAAAGGATTTCATCAAGAAGCTCCACTGCTTCAGTCGGCGGAACAGAACGATCATATAGATCACCGGCAATCACAACCGCATCCGGTTTTTCCTCTTCGACAATTTCTATGAATTGCAAGAGTGCATGCCTTTGGTCATCTGTCATATGCACCCCGTGAACGATTTTCCCTAAATGCCAATCAGCCGTATGGATAAATTTCATAGTTTCACTCCGTCCTAATTTTTACATACTATTATTATATCAAAAATTTTACGAATAGCATGGTTTGGGTACAAACGTTCTAATTTTTACCACACTGCCCCATTCTTTTGAAAGATTCAGAATAAAAAAAGCAAACTCCAAAAGAGTCTGCTTTTTTCATCATTAGCTGAATAAGTGTTCATATGGAACCATATTCACCTTTCTTTCAGCTAATTTTTTTTGTAAAAATTTATGGTCACGTTTTGGTGTGGCAATGATATAGCCGCGTATCACTAAATCTTCCGTAATATAGCCCGCTTTTTCCTTTAACGCCAACTCTCCGATTTTCCCTGCGATTTTATGACGTGCAACATCACGAAAAAGTTCTGGCACAGGGCTCACTAAATCTTCCAGTAATTCCTTTTGCTGCTTTGACCATAAGTGCTTTGTTTGTTCCAAATAGTATTCTTCCCAATCCATATCGGATTTCCCATCTTCTTTCGGAAATCTTTTCAGGAACTTCCGAAACATGAAAAAGCCACCTATGCTCATCAATATAATTAAAAGGGCTACCCAAAATAGAATAAACCATAAAAACCATCCACTAAGCAAAGTACCACCTCATATGTATAGAATGATCGTCACTATTATTATAGACAGTAACCCATATCTTTACAAGACTGGCAATGTAATCATTCCTGACCGTTCACTTCCAGCAAGACAAGTGAAAATTCCCCCACCGCATTTTCTTCATATAAATTCGTGACCGAAGTTGCGTAGTTAAAGATCTCTGCTCGAAACTCCTCGTTTGACTGTGGAATCTTTACGTCAAATACCATTTGATAAAGCAGTGTTGTAATATCATGATATTCACTATGTGTAACCCTGAAATTGAAACTGACTTTTCTGATTCCCTTTCCTTCAGAATCCTTTACAGTTTCAGAAAGAAAGTCAGTGACACGCAGTGGAACATCGTTTAAAACGACCTTGTCTACCATTAACAACATCTCCTTAATAAATTGGTTAAAGACATGTTATCACTAGAAACTTTCAGCTTCCAATTATTTAACCTCGAAAAAATAAAAAAACGTGCACAAGTTACCTTGGCACGTTTCTTTAAATCAATTTCCCTTTTTAACGATTATACGCCATTTAGCGTCATCGATTTGCTCAAACTCCGTAATTTCATGACCTTCGGTAGCAGCCCAACGCGGAATGCTCTCCGTTGCTTGTGTGCAATCGAAATTAATGATCAATTCTTCTCCTATTGCCATGTTCACTATCGCTTCTTTAGCTTCCACTAAAGGGAATGGGCATACCATCCCAGTCGTTTCCAATACCTTCGCCATATATATTACACTCCCCAATAGATAATTTTCATCACAATCTTATGCAGCTTTTGAAATAGCCGCTGTTTTCTTTTGCTTACGGATAATCGTGAAATAAGTTGCTACCCATGTACCTAATAGGAAAAAGACAATGGCAATCCAACCCTGCCAAGCAAATAGCGCCGAGTTCACCAAACCATTTCCGATAGTGCATCCCCCGGCAACACTCGCACCGAATCCCATGATTACACCGCCAATTGCATTGTTACGTAACGTTTTCATATCAGGCAAACGCCAACGGAATTCCCCGCTTCCTTTGGCAGCAATAAAAGCGCCGAGGAAAATACCCAATACTAAAAACGTACCCCAGTCAATTAACGCATCATCTCCTGTTATAAGGAAAGTTAGAATGTTCGCGGAAGGCGCTGTAATCCCAAGTCCGAACATCCTGCCTGTCATTGCGCTTAGCGGCCATGCCATGATTGCAATAAGGCCGACCAATAATGCTGTAACAAAGGGATGCCACCGTTTCTCGAATAAGATGTGGGCCAATCCCGTTTTTTTCGGTTTCATTTTAAAAATTGGAAGTTTCGGTTTTCTCAATTCACGAATCACCAATAGGCCAACCAAAAGTGTCACAATAATAACAAGCACCCATGGCGAAACATTTAATGTTTCATGAATATACGTATCACTTGTACGATAAGATAACAGATTATCTCCAGCCACTTTCCATACACCATATTTCGTCATTGCTGCCCCTAGCATATAACCAAAAAGAGCAACCCAACTTCCGATCATACCCTCTCCGGCACGATACCATGTTCCAGTGGCGCAACCTCCTGCCAGAACCATACCAATGCCAAAAATAAAGCCACCCACGATTGTTCCCAACCATGGAAAACCATCATTTCCAAACTGAATGACCCCTGTATCATTCAATGCATAAACACCAATACTTTGTATTGCTATTACAATAAATGTAGCTAAGAACATCCGTCCATCTTTAGCTAAAATCAAATCACGATATGCACCAACAACACAGAAACGGCCTCTTTGAAGCACAAATCCCAGCAGTAAACCACAAATAATTCCGAACATAATCATTTGTAACATGAACCGTTTCCTCCTTAAGTAAAATATTATAATACCAATATAATATAATCCGGATAAAATTACTAGGTTTTCGTATGAACTTTTTTACCCTCATGAAAAGTTTCCAAGCAACGAAAAACCTGAGTCATTTATCGACTCAGGTTTATTGATTGTTTCTTTGATTAAATCCTTCAGTACATGTATTACACCATGCTACTTCTGCCGAAACTGGCTGCTTTAACTTTCTTATATTGATAAAGCATGGCAATTCTCCACGGAACGATCATCGCAAAAGCAAGTAAGAAGAACATCCCACTCAACACACCGATTTCAATCGTGCTTCCCAGCATCAGTTTTGCCACCAGTCGAATCACCATGAGACCAATCAATATGAATATGAATGCTTTAGAGCGCAGAATATAAATTTTTTCATCTCTAACCTCAAATTTAGATGTTTTTATCAATAAGATGGAAAATAACATCCCTGCAACAAGAGCCTCCAACAATTCGTATCGAGTCACCCGGAACATCGGGAAAATGAACATCAAAGCACCTGTACTCATAAACAGCGGCGGTAAAATGATTTTCTTTTCATTCACTGGTTTTTTCGTTTCCTTCATCCGTAACATGAAAACACCCATAGCCATCACAATCGCTATACCTGTTGATATATATATCATCTCTTAACCATCCCTTTAAACTAAAAATAGGTAAGTACCATTAAAAATTATATATGACTTCAATTTATAAACAAAGTATATATTACCTATTTGAGATAAACAAGGAGAGTGTTATTAATCAAGCGCCGTTTTTATGTCATCCAATACCATGCCCTCGTCAGAATGCTTGACGTTAAAATATTGCGCCCCAGCTTCTATAGCCTCGACAACCATTTTTTGCTGACCCATGGCAGAGCACATTAGCCTGAAATTCCTTCTTAATTTCTCTAGCGGTATCCAGCACGCTCATGATTGGCATGGGAATATCCATCATTACAGGTCAGGATTCCAATTTCGATATCATCCAATGGCTTCTAGTCCATTCCCGCCCTCACTGACCACTACATGTCCTGCTTTAGGTAAAATATTTGAAAGTGTCATTCTCATAAACTTTGCATCTTCAACGATAAATATTCGGGCCATAGCCGTTCTTCCTCACACAACAGCATGAAAAATCCTATCATTTAAATAGAAAAAAAAAATTAAAAAATCACATCATAAAACCTAATTAAGGACAATTCATTTTGAATTTTATTGAAAAAATAGCTTATTATGGACTAAAACCCGGTAAAGCCACCGAATAGTCTAGACAGGACTGCGATTATTTTGGTCATCCAATCAAAAAACAAAATCACACCCATTACAATCATTAAATATCCGCCAATCTTCATGATGTATTGGCTGTACTTTTTGATCCATGTCAATTTTCCGACAAAGAAGGATAATATGAAAAACGGTATGGCAAATCCTAAAATATAGGCAGTCATATAGCTCATGGCTGCACTAGGATTAGTTGCACCTAGTGAAATGACAGCACCTAATAGCGGACCCGCACAAGGGGTCCATCCAGCCGCAAAGGCAAGTCCGATAAGAATGGAACCTATATATCCGCTAGGTCGGTTCTTAAATTCAAAACGACTGTCTTTCATAAAAGATTTCGGCTGAAAGATTCCTACAATGAATAAACCAAAAATGATAATCAGGATGGCTCCAATCTGACGAATTAATTCTTTATAATTCGAGAAAAAAGAACCTAGGTATGATGTGCTAAACCCTATTGCAATAAAAACCAGAGAAAACCCAAGAAGGAAGAATAAAGTATGCAGCATGCTTCTTCTTTGGAGCATGGCGTTCTCGGATTTGATTTCACCAACACTCATACCAGTGATATAAGATAAAAAGGCCGGATATAGCGGTAAGCAGCATGGCGAAATAAAACTCAGAAATCCCGCCCCAAAAGCTAAAAAAATATTAATATCATCCAAATAAGCTCACTCCTATGTATGTCAACCTATAAACATTGTAACAAATAAGATAAAAAAATACATTTATGGAACTGTGAATATTTCATGACAACCAATTGCTTAAACTTGATGGGGCGACGGATTAAGTTAACTTATTTGAATTCATTAGTCCAAGCCGATATAATTGTTATATTCATACATATTTTACAACGAACACATAAATTAAGGGTACCTTGAAAAAATGTTGGGGCCAGAAAGGAAATATAATGGCTAAAAAGAATGAATTTCTCGAACAGATTGAATTAAAGAGAAATGAACTTATCAAGATTGTCGCTAAAGATGGTTTAAACTCGCATGTTGCCGTTGAATATAGCCAGCAACTCGATCAATTATTAAATAAATATAATGAACTTTTTTATAAAACCGGTTCAGGTTTTTAACTCAGTTCATCTCCCATAGATAACCGCATATGTTATTATATGAATTATTTGCTGCCAAACTCCTCTTTTTACATTCATTCTCATTTGAATACTTAGGCATGACCATTGCTATATAAAAACAGGCAAGCACTATGTGCGCTGCCTGTTTTTTCATTTAAAATAATGCATATGACACGTTCCAATATCAACATCGGATGTCAGTGCATATTTTGTCACAACAAGAACAATGGGAGATCCAGCTAAGATGGAAGAATTGGCCGGATCAGCGATAATAAGACTTCCTACCCCAGTGGCACCCGGTGTGTACGTTGTTAATTCCTCCATTTGCAGCACCCCACTAATAAACACCTCTTATGAACTGTTTTAGGAACTTAATGCAGGCAGAATAGTCGCAGGATCACCAGTATCTGAGAAAAAGCTTGCTGGATCAATAGAAAGCGTGGTTGGGCCAGTCGATGCGGCAGTCACCTCATAAAATATTCGGGTGACCAGAATCAGGTAATCCCGGATTCATCAAGGGTATCCTATAAGAAGGTATTCATAAATGGCATTTTAATCACGAGTAAAAGTACGAAATTCACAAGTAAATCAGTGAATTTCACGAGTAAGATAGATGTAGCAGGGGGTCATTCGTTTGAAGACCCTAATTGTGACTGTTACACCCAAAATATTCATGATGAAGTCTACCTACAGAACGATAAAGGAATGTGTTACGGTTTCTGAAGGCAGTACCATCTCAAAAAGCAAAAATTCCTCCCATCCAGATTTTCATGCAGTACGCTGTAATTGTAGTAGCTGACAGTGAACATTCCTCCTCTTTTTCTGAATCGGGCTCATCTCCCTTTAGTACAGAACCTCGTTCCTTTTTCTCCACGGCAATCATTCAAATTAAAATGAGAAAATTATATTTGACAAATCGCTCAATAAATATTATCTTTAATTAAAGATAAATTAATTCGAGATAACACCCTTACTTTTTTTAATATAAATCTCGAATTAAAAATATCTAAATTAAAAATAAATTCCAGGAGGAATCATAAATGATTGGTATAGGTTTATTAGTTATACGTGTGGTAATCGGTTTATCGTTTGTTGGACATGGAGCTCAAAAATTATTTGGATGGTTTGGCGGACATGGCTTGAAAGGTACAGGAGGCTGGTTTGATTCGATTGGCATGAAGCCAGGAGTTACCATGGCCCTATTTGCAGGTCTATCAGAGCTTATTGGCGGAGCTTTATTTGCTTTAGGTCTCCTTACACCCTTTGCAGGTATATTAATTGCACTTACAATGATCGTTGCGATCGTTAAAGTCCATGGAGAAAATGGCTACTGGGCAACTCAAAATGGTTATGAATATAATCTTGCCGTTCTTGCAGTGGCGATTGGCGTTGCGTTAACCGGAGCTGGCCCATACTCACTTGATTCTTTTCTGTTTTAAGGAAAGTTTCGGTTTTATAATCCCTACATTATGAAAAACACGGAGTTGGATAAAACCACTCCGTGTTTTTTCTTTTTCCTTAGAAAGAACCAGGACATATTTTCTCCAGATTCTAATCTTTGGTACGAATGTATAAGGATCAGACTCCCAACAAGTGATTTTCGATTTAAATTCCCCTTAAAATCAACTACATATACTATTTTCCCTAGGTACTAGTCTACAGTTCATATCAATTATTATCAGAGTCTTCTCTTACAGTTTTTTGTCTTCTATTCATTATTGGACATGGCAGTGTTTGGAGTAGCTGCTGGTTCTGTGAAAGCATTTATTCTTAAGAAAAGAAGCAGCAAGAATTTTTACTGAAACAGTAATAGCCGATTAATAGCATGGGGAGCACCTGCTCTTACTGTTAGTGCTGTTTATGCAATAAACTATGCTATTGTATATTTTGAAATTGGAACTAGGGTAGCTATATACCACGGAATCGATTATAAACCTAAAAATGAAAGGATAAACTTTTAATTGTTTAAAATTATTAAATTTTATCATTTAGAAATAATAAACTTCGTTTTAGATTAGTATATTTTTTTATTAGATTCTATGTAGTGTTTTCCGGATGGCAGTACACATTATTTTTTTAAATATACTTCTACTTTGGTTACCATTTTGTTTTTAATCTGCTCTCTATAATACGACAGAAAAAGACAAAAAAATAATCTAACCTATAAAGACCTCGTCGTATAGATGAACTGTGCCCCAATTTACGGACAATATAAAAAAAGTGCCTAAGAAGCAAATAAGTGGTCCCGGTATTGTCATTTTCTCAAAGCCCCCTTTGGCTCTTTTGGGCGTGGAGGCTTTCCTAGTTAGTCCTCTAAAGCTGTGATTCTGGAAGAGTGATTTCCTCCTTCCTTTTCCAAGCATTCCGTAAAGAAAGCCCCTTTCCTCGCCAAAATTTCCGATTGTATCTGACCTTAAGACTTAATTGCTGGTAATGAAAATACCTAAGTCTTTCCCCTTTGTCATTTTCCGAAAAAGCTTGGAAATAGAATACTCAGTTATTCATTCTTTTCAAGGATTGAATTTGAAAATACTCCACTCATCTAAATGATCCTTCCATAAACATAAAAACCTCGGACAAGGAACACTTTTATATGTGTGTCCGTTGTCCGGGGTTATTTTTTCCAAGTATATTCATTCCATAATGGTTTTGAACACCATTATGCATTTTTTATTTCACTAATATATGACGTCTATTTATTCAATCCCTGGAAACCATCCTGGAGAGTGGATGATCGCTTGCCATAATGGGTCTGGAATATCAAGTTGCTGCTGATTATCCTTGTTTATTTTTGTCACGATTTCTGCTTCCCTGCCTTGTTCCACTTTTTGTACCCATTCAGGATCGATTATGATTTCACGGCCTAATGCGATTAACGGAACCCCCGATTGCAGTGCTTTGATCGCATCATCCGCTGTATATATGGAACCAACACCAATGACAGGTACTTGATCTCCAATACGTTCTTTTATAATTTCTATCCGAGGTCTGTCAACCTCGGCTCCCCTTCTTGCTTTCGACCAGAAATCCATTAATGATACATGAAGATAATCAAGATCTTTTGTTACAAGCCCATCAATTAATGCAAGTGTATCATCCATGGTGATTCCTGGTGTTTCAGGCTCCTCCGGTGAAAAACGATATCCTACGATGAACGGATCCTTTGCATGTTCAGCAACAGCCTTTTTCACTTCATCCACAACCGCTAATGGAAAAGCCAGACGCTTTTCAAGGGAACCGCCCCACTTGTCTTCACGCCGGTTTGAATGAGGCGAAAAGAATTGCTGAAGCAAGTAACCATTTGCACCGTGAATCTCGACACCGTCAAATCCCGCTTCAATGGCCCGTCGTGTGGTTTCACCAAAGTCGAGAATGATCGATTCTATTTCCTTTTCAGCTAGTGGACGCGGAACTGCTTTCCCTTCGCCTTCCGATGGGATATTGCTTGCACTGACTACATCGCCATTTACTAATTCCGGTGGAACCTCACGTCCGCCATGAAAAATCTGAAGAATTGCCTTTGCACCTTTTTCTTTAATCGCTGATGCCAAACGACTTAAACTAGGTATCAATTCATCCTGATCTCCGCCAAATTCCCCATGAAAACCTTTGCCATTAGCCGTCACGTAAGTACATGCCGTTATAACCATGCCGACCCCACTTGACCTACGTTCATAATAGTTAACTTCGGCGTCGGTTACAGTCCCGTCAGGATTAGAAGAGAAATTTGTCATAGGCGCCATCACCAATCGATTTTTCACTTCTAATTTCTTTCCTATATTGAACGATTCAAATAATGGTGTATATTTAGAATTCATTTAGTAATCCTCCATTTGGTTCCCCACCATGTTGGTTGGTATAAGTCCTTAATTCACAATATACATCCGCATATTATGATAATGATTCTGCATGTTTTGTGATTAATGCCGAAATGGCTTCTTTTGGCTGGAAGCCAATAGCTTGATCTACCTTTTCTCCATCTTTGAATAGAATTAGAGCTGGAATTCCCATCACTCCATATTCGCTTGTCGTATCTGAATTTTCATCCACATTAAGTTTTACGATTTTAACCCGATCACCCATTTCAACATCAATTTCATTAAGCACTGGGGCAATCATTTTACACGGACCGCACCACGGTGCCCAAAAATCAACCAATACTAAACCTTCCTTGATTTCACTAGCAAAATTATCATCTGTTACATGTTCTATTGTCATGATCATTTCCTCCTTGTATTATCCGAAATATTTATGGTCTTTACTCATCATCTATTTAAATCAAGTTTAGCGATTCTATTACCCGGGATAAGAAACTCTGATTTCCGCGCATTTATTTTCGGATGGATTTTGATGGATTCCAATTTACCGGATAACTCCATAAACCATGTTTCATCTTTAGAAAGTAACGCTAAATCAATTAAGGCCAAAAGATGATTTTCGTTACTGATTTCTAGATCCGGCAGTTTTTCAGTCCATTTACTCGGAATCCAAATCGATTTCCCAACCGCTTTTTCATTGTCACTTTCCACCACATTCACTTTAACGATTTCTCGACTATCACTTACCGTTTCAATGAAACCATGGATAAGTTCCCCATCTCTTGATTTTCCCTGTACCCAATCCCCATTTTTGAACTGATCGTTTTCAACCATTTCCATAACACCCCTTTTATGTTCATTTGATATTCAAACTATAGTTATTAACTGTAATAATAAAATATACATTTAGTGCAAAGAAAAAACTAAATCAATATCACGGACATTGTTTAATTTTTTCCAAAAAAGTGCTGAGAGTTATATCTTCTAAATATTTTTCAAAATATAATTCAGCTTCATCGAATATTTGATTCATGACTATCTGGGTATTGGAAGATATGACACATTTTTTCTCCGGATCACCTGTACACCACTTTGGTTTCAATGTCCCATGTGAAACAGTTATATAAATATCTGCCAAACTTACCTCTTCAGGGTTACAGTCTAGAATATAGCCTCCGCCAACACCTTCTTTAGTTTTAACAAATCCTTTTTTTCTTAAGCAGCTCATCATCTTTCGAATCCTTGCCGGGTTTGTACAAACGTTTTCTGCGATAGACTCACTGCTTGCCATATGATCTGGTAAATAAGCTAAATAGACCAAACTATGCACAGCTATTGTAAAATCACTATTCACTTTTCGCATCCTCCTCAAGAAGATTACTGTAATAATAATATTTACAGTTGATAAAGTCAAGTCAAAAAACTCAACAGCTTCCTCAACTGTGTTGATTAATTTATTGTTTTAATGAAATCCCCCCTGAACAAAGGAAAGAGGGAATGATTTTTAGAGAGATATTTCCTTGTTGAGAAAGATTCAATGCTGTATATGCCGATATTAGATTAACCTAGATTGCTCACTTTTACCCTGAGGATGATAATAACCTTTTGAAACCTTATGATCACCTATTAACCCAAAAGAAGTTAAATACCCCTATACCAAAACTTCAGATGATATTATCGTAAAAGTTACAACTTCAGACATTTGCGGTTCTGACTTGAGCTTGATTCATTAAAAGATTCCAAATAACCCACGGATTATGTGTTTTTAGCCATAAGCCAATGGGGGCTGTCGAGGAAGTAGGTCCTGGTGTAAAAAATTCCCTAAATAAAAAATAAGCACTCGACCAATTCAGATTAATTGCTCTTCTATTTATAAAGTTCATTCAAATCAAAAACACCCGATTACTTGGATGCTTACCTTTAATCAATTTTATATATTAACTAACTCTCTATTGTCTAAGTGCTTAAATAAAAAAGATTAAGAGAAAAGATTTTTATTTTTTACATTCACATTTAGATTTCCTTCCAAAACAAAAACCACCTTTACTGAATCATTCATTCAGAAAAAGTGGCTTAAGAAACAAAAATGAAAGATAAACCAAAATTTTATATAAAATCGGTGGAAGAATACAGTCTAAATGGATCAACCAGTTCGATATTATATAAAATTTTGCATCCAATCTTCCAAGAACATTGATATATCAAAGTTTCATGCTATCTTATTTTGTTTGTTGTTTATTCATGGCGCTCATCATTTGATTAATTTTCTTTTGGGATGGTTTCATACCCATTTGCATCATCATCATTTTCAACATCTGTTCGTTAATTGGCGGATTTTTCTTTAAGTAATCCATCATGTATTTACGAGCGATGAAAAATCCCAGCACTACTCCAGCAATCAATGCCAGTACGCCAACTAGAATGTAAACCCACATACTATTTCCTCCTTCATGTTGTCTAACATCAGTGTACTAGACCAAAGGTTATTATACAATACCCGCTACCGAAAAGTCCCCCATTTAGACAAATTTTCTTTCTTTTATCGGTTTTAACCAACCGTATTTTTCATGTTCGAAATCAATGGCCAGAAAACTCGCTTCATATTTTCGAATACTTTCAAAGAAAGCGGTCTCCGCTTCATAATCTCCTTCAGCTTTAAGAGTAATGGACTCATTTTGAATGATTAAAACGGCTTTACTTGTTCCGTTTGTTTTTTCTAAATAGTATTTTCCATTTTGAGTCCAATAATTCATCTTTTTTTGCAAACGTTGTTCAATAGCTACCTGCAACTGGTTAATCGGGACTGTTTTGGTGACATATTCGATTTGTTTTTGCAAAATACTCTTCAGTCTGCCCCTTGCTTGAATATACTCCAAAAACAAATTGAAAAATAGCTTTTCTCTTCCATAATAATGATGGGCAAATTCATCTTCGATTAAATAAATTTGATAGGTTCTCATCAGCCAATGCCTCCTAGCTCTCCTATTTTGGTCACGAAAACATCTAACCACCAGGACCCTCTCCACTATTTTCCACTATTGATGACTTTCCCCTTTAACTGACACATTTAAACGAAATTTATTTATTCTCATTATATATTGACAAACTAAAAAGATATGTTGTTTGTTGGAGAAATTTTCTTCTTTTTTTGTCGAATGGAAGATATCCTTTAGAATAGGAACACATTCAATATAATATAGGATTGTATTTGGTAAAAAAACTGACACCAATCCAATTGGTGTCAGTCCCCATTACTATTATTTAAGCATTTCCTTAACTCGAGCAACTACATTTTCTACAGTGAAACCGAATTCCTCCATGATTTTACCGCCTGGTGCAGAAGCTCCAAAATGATTGATGGCCAATATTTCACCCTCATCACCTGCATAACGATCCCAGCCAAATGGTGAAGCCACTTCGATAGCTAGACGTTTTTTCACTGCCGGATTGATTACGCTTTGTTTATATTCTTTAGATTGAGTTTCAAAACGATCCCATGATGGCATGCTGATTACCGAAACATCAATTCCTTCGTTCGCTAAAACTTTCTGTGCTTCCACAGCCAAGTTCACTTCGGAACCAGTCGCAAGAAGTAATGCATCGGCTACTTCTTTCTTAGAAGCAGAGATGATGTAAGCACCTTTTGAAACACCTTCATACGCAGTTTCGGAAGTGTCTTTTATTGTTGGCAAGCCTTGACGAGTCAGTACAAGAGCAGTTGGTTGATTTGTAGACTCCATTGCCACTTTCCAGGCTGCTGCCGTTTCATTGCCATCAGCTGGACGTATTACCCCTAGGTTAGGCATTGCGCGCAATGATGCTAATTGTTCGATTGGCTCATGAGTCGGTCCGTCTTCCCCTACAGCAATGCTGTCATGAGTGAACACATAGTTTACAGGCAGTCCCATTAGTGCTGCCATTCTTATGGCAGGACGTAGATAATCAGAGAATACAAAGAATGTTCCTCCGTATACTTTTAATCCACCATGAAGTGCCATTCCATTTAAAGCCGCACCCATAGCGAATTCACGTACACCGAACCATATATTACGGCCACTGTAATTACCAGGTAATAGATCTGTCTCACCTTTTATGGCAGTATTATTCGATCCGGCTAAATCTGCAGAACCCCCAATGAAGCTAGGGACCTTTTTGGCAATCGCATTTAGTACTTCCCCACTTGAGGCACGGGAAGCTAATGTCTTACCTTCTTCATAGACTGGAATTTCCTGATCCCATTCAGCAGGCAGTTCACCTTTGATGGCAAGCTCCAATTGCTCTGCTAACTCAGGATGTGCTTCTTTGTAATTTTTAAACAATTCATTCCAAGCCTCTTCTTTTTGAGCGCCTGCATCAACTACAGCTTCATTGAAGTGTGAATACACTTCTTCCGGAACATAGAAGTCCTCTTCGAATGTCCATTTATATGCTTCTTTTGTCAATTTCAGCTCATCTGCACCAAGCGGAGCGCCGTGAACAGCAGATTTACCTGAACGGTTTGGTGAACCGTAACCAATAACTGTTTTCACTTCGATTAATGTTGGGCGTGCATCATCGGTTTTCGCTTCTTCAATCGCTTTAGCAATTTCCTGAAGATCGTTCCCATCCTCAACGCGGATATATTGCCATCCATAAGATTTGAACCGGTCTGCTACGCTTTCACTAAATGATTGACTTAAGTCTCCGTCAAGGGAAATATCATTAGAATCATATAAAACAACAAGTCTTCCGAGTTGTAGATGTCCAGCTAATGAAGCGGCTTCTGCAGAAACACCTTCCATTAAATCCCCATCTCCACAAATACTATATGTATAATGATCGACTACATTATAAGAATCGCGGTTATAGCTTTCTGCCAAGTGACGTTCTGCCATTGCCATTCCGACTGCCATAGCGATACCTTGTCCAAGCGGCCCAGTAGTTGCATCTACACCAGCCGTATGTCCGTATTCAGGATGTCCTGGAGTTTTACTGCCCCATTGGCGGAAGCTTTTCAAATCATCGATAGATAAGCCATAGCCCGATAGATGAAGAAGGCTGTATAACAACATAGACCCATGACCAGCTGAGAGAACAAAGCGGTCTCTATTAAACCAATCTGGATTTTTCGGGTTATGGTTCATATATTCTGTCCATAGTTTATACGCCATCGGCGCCGCACCCATTGGCATACCTGGATGGCCAGAATTAGCCTTTTCAATTGCATCAATCGATAATGTACGAATCGTATTAATAGAAAGTGCATCTAATTTATCTAACATATCGTAAAAACATCCCTTCCTGTAATGTACCTCTTTATATTATAGTGACAAGCTTAATATCACAACTAAAATCACTATTTACTGCCCCAATATTACAATTTTCTAGAAATAAGAGAAGTCCCCTATTTAGATTAAACTAAATAGGAGAATACATACATGAATGCACTCTCATTTTACTCCAAAATGCTAATAGAATCCTCAAATGGAATGTTCCATCAGAAGAATCCAAGCTTTATTAATGTAAGTTTCTTTTTTCTTTTATATTTTTTATCTTTTGAGGAGTGACATCATTACCTTCTGGATCCACGACTTTCACATGCTCCAACGTATTGGTCATGGACTTTCTGAATGTTTCCAAATACTCACTTCTCAATTGGGTTTGCTCTTTTGCCTCAACTTCCGTCAAACCTTCAGTCTTTGCCTTTTTAGAAAGTTCATTAATACGGGCTAATTTTTCTTTTGATAACATAATTTCGCTCCTTCATAATCTGCGGATATTGTCATGGTATTAAAAAAATAGCGAAATTACAAGTTCTATGATTGACTTTCCAGTGTATTCAGTTGATGTTCGAGGAAACGCCTGTTCACCGTAGCCTTAGATACATTGTATCCAAAGCCCCTTAAAGTTGCTGCGATTTCTGCAAATGTCAATCCATTGGCCCGAAGTTTAATAATTTCCTCTATAGGAATCTCCTTACGGTCCCTTCCAGTGGAATTCCTTTGATTCTGAAGATTTTTTTGAGGACGATACCCTTTTTCAACGGCCCTTATCATCCCGCGCTTTATTTTAAGATTATGTAGTTTCCTTTGATATTCTTCTACAATTCCGACTATCTGGATGACCATCGCATCCGAATCAGATAGCTCAAGTTCCCCATCGTGTGAGAGCGTATAAATTTTCACATCTTCTTTAAGGATGACATGGAAAAGGGCTATTTTGGCATTTCCTCTTCCCAGTCTTGTTTCGTCCTGGATTAATAGTACTTCAGCTTCTTTGGTTTTAAAAAGTTCGAGCATGTCAAAAATGCCATCCCTATTCAACTCATAACCACTTGCCTGTTCTTTTATTATGGAAATGACTTCAACATCCATCTTTTCTGCCAATTTGACTAATTCATCTTCTTGCCTTGCCAATGATGTTTCCTGTGACTCTTTTTCTGTGCTGACCCTACAATAGATTACCGCTTTCATAATACCCTACCTTCACTGCTTACTGCTCACTGGCCAAATTCTGGACAAGTTCTTCCCCTTTAACTGGAATGACGATGACTTGACCAGGTTTAATCGAATCCGCCCTGACTCCATTATGCTCTTCTATCCAACCAATGAATTCTTTTTTTGTCAAATTTGCTTCTTCATATTCTTCGGCAATTTCCCATAGGGTGTCACCTTCACTTACTTCTATAGAAAGGAAATCATTTTTTTGATCATTGTTCAATGTACAAGAGAATAAAATTGAAAAGATGAATACTGATCCCGCTAATAGAATCGTATAAATATAATTTTTGTATAATTTTTTCATAAATATCCCTCCAAAGCGAATGTTCGTTCGTATGTTATGATCAAATTATAATACGAACGTTTGTTTCAGTCAACAACAAAATTCGAACTTATGTTTGTATAGAGTTGGGGGCCATGCTATAATATAGCAAAGAACATTGGGGAAGAGGTGCACAAATGACTAAACTATCAAAACGGCAGCAAGATATTCTTGATTTCATTAAAGAAGAGGTTCGCCAAAAAGGGTATCCACCTTCCGTACGGGAGATTGGCGAAGCAGTGGGACTTGCATCAAGTTCAACAGTACACGGACATTTATCCCGCCTGGAAAGTAAAGGCCTGATTAGACGTGACCCAACCAAGCCAAGGGCCATTGAAATAATGAATTCGGAGGAATCGAACAATATTCCCAAAGCCAATGTCGTGAACGTGCCGTTACTTGGAAAAGTAACAGCGGGCATGCCCATAACGGCCATCGAGAACATAGAAGAATACTTTCCGCTTCCCGAAAGCATGGTTCCACATGATGACCATGTATTCATGCTGGAAATCATGGGTGAAAGTATGATCGAAGCTGGAATTCATGATGGAGACTATGTCATCGTCAAACAACAAAGCAATGCCAATAATGGAGATATCGTCGTGGCCATGACGGAAGATGATGAAGCCACTGTAAAACGATTCTTTAAGGAACCGGATTACATAAGGCTTCAGCCTGAGAACTCAAATATGGAACCAATTATTTTACGAGATGTTTCGATACTTGGAAAAGTAATAGGCTTATATAGACAAATACACTAAAAGCGCTAACCGCGCTTTTTTTGTTTGTTTAATTTATGTCCTGAATTCTCTCAATATGCATATGGAAGAGTAGGTTTTGATATATTTTTTTAATAGAATCTATTTTCATGGGAATATCACATCTTTTATAACGGATGTAAGTACTTTGGCAAGAAGTTCATTCAAATAAAAAAGGAGAGCGTTAAAAAATACCGCTCCCAGTTAAAATTCATTTCACTCTTCATCTTTGGTTCACTTTAATAAGGTTAAGATCGACCAGGTCATTCCACTTTTGAATCTGCACTTGTGTAGAACCATATGCTTTTGCAAGCGCAGAGATGGAATCCCCCTTTTTGACAATATGATAAACCTCCTCATTGCTTGCATCATATATAGTTAAATCGCTTGTTTCGATAAGGTTCACCAGCTTTTCTGTATATTTCGGATCCGAGGCATACCCCGCATCGATTATTGCTTTGAGTGCTTTTTTGTAATCTTTTTCTCCAATGACAGATGTATATAGGCTTCTATTCCATGACGTCCCCTTTACGTATAGATTGGCAAGATCTCGAAGACTTTCTTCCCAAGATGGGTATTTTCTGAATTTGTTCCATACTTGAACGGGCACATAGTTGACGTATTCTATTGTTTGGATAATGACAGACTCACCCTTAAAGTCACCTTTTGTACCGAATATATTTTTTCCTTGATTTGCTAATAAGCTTGTCCCATATCCACTCTCCAAGCAAGCTTAAGCAATGACAACAGAAGGTAAAATATTAAATTCCTTTTGAATTTTCTGGGCATAAGGAGCAATTTCCTTAATAAATGTTTCCTTGCTCAATAGAACCTCCCATTAATAGGTATTCCTTTATTTTTTACTGTTTATTTTCATTCATATCGTATTCTTAACCATGAGAAAGGTTACAGCTTGTCCATCAAAAATGAGTCCGATATTTCGTTCATTATTTTTACTATAGATAAACATACTTATGTTGGCTCGCTCCGTGTATTATTAAACCATTCCCGCTGCCAACCAGAAAAAGCCGTCAATCCATATATTTATATGGATTGATGGCTTTAAAATTGAACTCTGAAAATCTTCAAAACCTGGTTGCATAACCTTTTATTTATTAGTTTTAAATATGAATTTATTTATTATTGTATAAAGCCTTGATAAAAAGTGAAAATTAATATTGAAAACTACAATTTAAGGTGGTGAAATTATGGACTTCCCAACCATCCATACAAACTTTTGGGATGCGGTAATAGCCATTCCGATCATCATGATTCTTACTCAACTTATTAAGGTCATTTTTCATATTCATCCAAAATTCATCCCTACCATCGCTTTGGGTCTTGGCTTATTCATTTCCATTTTCATCAGTCATCGTAATCACTTGGTTGCAGGGATTTTCATGGGCTGGTTTTATGGCTATGCAAGCATTGGCAATTATGCTGCACTTAAAACTGGTATTTTGTCTTATAGAGGCACTTATCATAAGACAGATTAAACCCTTTGTCTCTCGCTGCAATTCATCAATCTCTATATTGCAAGGAGCCCGACTTGCTTCTATCCCCATCGAACATCCGTTAAATTAATATCTATATTAACAATTACGACCTGAATGTTTCCTTTGGCTGAATCACCAACTCCCATGTTAACCATACCATTAAACATTACCCCAAAAATACCTTTTCAATTAAGAAAAGGTATTCATTTAGTAAAAAAAAGGAGGTTCGGAATGCTCTTATCCCGAACCATGATTTTAATGGATGAAACCCTACCTGATTGAAGAAATTCACGACGCTCATGCCGGAAAACTGACTTTTCTTCGAATTTGATACCTTCTCAATAAGAGAAGGCATTTCACTATTTCTCGATATAGACCGAACGAACCAGCGTCCGGGTTCTTTCACTGCCATTCACATTTTTTTCCTTGACGTCAATTGTTACATTATATACACCTGACTTAGGCACTTCTGGAAGGGTACCAGTAAAATTTTCGGTCTCCATTACCTTAATAGAGCTTTTCCTACTAATTTCATTACCGGTTTCATCTACTAAATGAACCAAAAATGTTGTGCTGATTGGCGTTTTTTTATCATTCATTGGATTCTTTATTAAAAATTTTGCATCTTTTTGCTTAACTTTTCCGGCCATACTTAATGTAATGGGATTCTTTTCGTTAAATTGTGCTGTGAACAGGTAGGCGTCTTTTGGCGATTTAGTCTTCATTCGCACTTTCCAGTCACCGATTTCGAGGTTGTTTCTATTGAATGTTTGGATGGTTGCACCATTAAAAAAGGAAGTTTCATTTTTGGCTGAATCAACCTTTAAGGAAGGTGAATATTTTTTATTGGATGGAGAAATCAATTCAACCTCGACATCATCTGAGGCTGTATATATGGTTATATTACCCGGGGCTGATTCATTTACATGGAAACTTTGTTCAATCCAAACATTTTGTTTCAGGACATCACCCAGAACAGTTTGAGCGAGTGCGGTTGTAATGACATCATCTTCAACTCGTTCTTTATAATTGACATTAAAGCCAGGAATCCCAGTGGTGGAAGTACTCCTTAAATAGGGTTCAATTCTTGAAAATACAGCTGAACCGACTCGGATATTGTCGTGATCAAAGTTGGGATCCGTAAATAAATGTGTTGCGTAGGGTATTTTTGTACTCCATACATTTACTAGACCATCATTTTCGCCATATGAAGATAAATATTGTCCACCCATTGATAAAGCTGAAAGAACCGGGCCTCTGTTCATACCTGCCACAGTGAAATACATGTTTTTACGAGAGTTAACATGGTTATCCGTGACAGAACGAAATTCCGCCATTTTACCAACTTGTAAAGAATAAGTTCCATCATCTTTTTGACCTAATAGGGAACCAAGCCAGCCCGCATACCAGCTATAAGCCAAATCAGCAAGGTAAGAACCATGATGAGGGGAAGCTAAAGTGATGACCCTTCCAACATATTGGTGTGCTCCATAGTGTACTAGAGCCGCTTGGGTGTCTGCCCCCCCTTTGCTGTGAGCTATAATATTTACTTTTTCGCCCCCGAAATGGTTATTGATTTCAGAAAGCATTTGCGCTAAAAGCCTTCCATTAGCATATTGGCTCACTGATCCATTTCCAGCTGAATCATGAAGCTGAACAAAAACCGTTTGGTAGCCTGCTTCATACGCCTTAGTATACATATCATTGATCCCATGATATTCCGTTTCACCGTACCAGCTGGTTGAACTGCTGTTTCTCCCTTGAACAAACACGATTGGTGGTTTCTCTTTGTCAAGATTAGGAGGAATGCTTCCAAGAAACCAATCCCCTGGACTGAAAGTTTCGGAGGGCGGCTTCAATTTCCCTGCTGAGGAAATGTCTGGCTTAGCCATAATTAATATGGTTAGAATGAGGACAAGAAAAACGACATAATTGATTACATTCCTTTTCAATTGTTATCTCCTCCAATATCCTATGGTATTTTTTCGAACTCATCCTATTATCAACGCCCTCCTTCCCAGGACTTCCATAGTCTTCATTATTATATAATTGTACTTTTGCATACCATTACCTGCCACCTTCATAAAGATGGGATAAAAAAACTAGAAGAAGTTCATTAAAAATGGAGATAAAGTATGAAGATTCGCTTTCAATTCATTTAGGTATGCAGTCTTTTTCATTTTATGAAGACGTACTTACGGAGGAAATCGGGATGCTTCAAGTTCACAAAAATGAGAACAAGCCCTTATCCTGCAAAGGATAAGGGCTTGTTCATCCATATTAACTTTTCCTTCGAATTTGCCATTGTCCAAATGCTCCTATTCATGGTGTTTTGAAAATCCGACCTATACATTCAGTAAATAAAAATGTTTCACAGCAATTGGCTGTCATTCATTGGGATCTCAGTATCAATCGTCTATTTTATATAAAATATCAGCATACAGCCCTTTTATTAAGGAACACCCCAGAAGTTTGGATTTTTACTCCTTTAAATTCTCCCTCCTACATACGCGTATTTCATCCTGAGAACAGGATCAATAATTTCAGTGATAAGCCAATTTGACAACACCGTCGTGTACGATAATATCCTCAATGACCTCTCCACGAATTTCCTTCCAATCTTAAATGTGCTAACGGCAGCCGCTCCTACTGCAACTTCCCTTTCCACTTTCTTCACCTTCTTTCCATCATTCCTTGAATCTTGTCCCATGGAAGTTAGGATTGTAATTGATTAGACTTTACATTCCGAAAGGCCACTCTGTTGAAGAAACGCTGGTACACTTGAACTTTCAACTACATTTGAAGTGTAGGTGAGGGTCAAAAAAAATGATCTCGTCGATTGAGAATCCTACACAATCAGCAAATAAATAAGCCTTATCGATTCGCAAAGGAATCTTATATTGCTCATAGTCAATGTAAGTCCTCTTGGCCATTTTCAGCACTTTAGCCATTTCATCTTGAGTTAATCCTTTATACTTCCTCGCTTGTTTAAGTGTGAACTTAACGTTTGTCATATCTTGTCACCACCTGTCTAAAAAAATAATATCACACTTGAAGTATAGTTTCCAACAATTTTTCGCAAAATTCACGCACTTTAAGTTTACTCACTTTCACTCATAGTGTATATTCAAGTAAGAGGTGAAGAAATATGCACATTGGTGAACGGATTAAAATGTTAAGAAAAGAAAGAAAAATGACACAAGAAGATTTGGCAAATATATTAAAAGTGGCCCCAACGGCAGTATCGGCCTGGGAATCCGGACGGAATAAACCTTTAATGGATAAATTGAGCATGATGTCCACATGCTTTGAAATACCGCTATCCCACCTCATTGAAGGAGCACCTGTCGTTAGAAATAATCCTGGAATGGAATTCCTAAATGAAAAGAATGTAAGATTAATTGGTGTTTACGGAAATATCCCTGCTGGAGATCCTAATTTTACCAATGAATATATTGAAGCCTATATGCCGACATTAAATTCGATGCTAAAATCGAATAAAGAATATTTTTTCCTTAGAGTGAATGGCAATAGCATGAACAAAGAATTCAGAGACGGATCATTGATTCTCGTTGAAAAAACAACCTACGTCGGAAACGGAAAAATTGGTGTGGTTTTAGTAAATGGTCACGATGCTACAGTCAAAAAAGTGAATATCAATGAAGAAAACATCACACTCACTCCCTGCAGCACGGATCCTTTTTATGAAGAAAAAACCTATAACATCAAAAATGATAGAGTCCGTATTTTAGGAAAAGTGGTTCAAGCCATTAAAATATACGATTAATATCCAACTCGAGGATTTCTTTACACAAAGGAAAATAAAGGAATAATGAGCAACAATACATAGATTCAATTTATTTTATTTGCTGATATATTTTAGGTACAAGCCATTATGGTTTGTGCTTTTTAGTATTGTTCTTTTTATATTTCATTACAAAGAATCCATTTAAATTTTGTGTCAGCCTATAATAAAGCATAGCTTACATTAGTTAAGAAGTGGAATAACCAACATATACAATTCCCACAGAACCAGTTTTCTTAGACCATTTACTGATGGATTAAAAAAACGATCACTATCGTAATATTGAATCACCTGCAATTGTCAATCGGCGATTTAAAATATCCTATCCGTTTTCCCCAGATTACTTTGTCATTGAGTGAATGCATTTGGAAACTATATGCGTCCCAGGACGCATTTTTCAGTAAATTTCCCTTTCATGCAAAAAGAATGAAATTATCTATATTGTGCAATCACATTATCTTATTTTTATTATTCGATTCACATCTTCATATAAGAATCTTATAATTGGAGAATAAGCATTTGCCTCTGTAGCTCTAGAAGGGAAGAGCGCCGGAAAACATTGTAGCCACCGGGTCGCAAGGTAAGGGTTTCAGAAGCACCGAAAAGCAAATACGCTGAGGCAGGTGGAATTCCTGCCGGTGAAAATCCGTAGGGAAGCGTGTTCTCCCCTAGCCTATGCTTACGAAAGGAGTGCGGGTTCGAATCCCGTCAGAGGCTTGTTTCCTGAAAAATGCGATTATATATAATCCCAGTAAGTGACCCCCATTTGCACAACTCCACTTTTGCCTTCTGTGCAAATTCATTATTTTCCCCTTTCACTCCCTCCACTATTATCCAAGTAATGGATCAAATCAAGACAGTAGAATGTACATGATCATTTCATTACATACATATTCTTGAACCTGGAAAAGCCCCTCTCTTTTTGAGAAGGGCTTCCTGCGTGGAGTGCTTCTGGAAGTTATAAATAATTTAACCAGTCAATTATTAATTATTCATTTAACCCGCAACTTCTGGTTTACTGTAATGGTGTACTGACTGTCAAGTCCGTTCCAATCTTTAATTTGCTGAACCGTACTGCCATAAGCGGTGCTTAAGGAGTATACGGTATCCCCACTAACAACAGTGTGGTATACAGCTGTACTTTTCTTTGTAAGATTGAAGCATTTAACTAAACCGTTTACATGTCCGCGAGCCAGTGATTCGATAAAGGAAGCCGTTTTCAATTTGGCTGCGTCATTGACATTATCGATAAATCCATTTTCAGACAGGAGTGCAGGCATGTCCGTTTCACGGAGTACATGTAAATCCCCTGTTTTTTGTCCTCTGTCTTGGATGTTGATAAGCTTCATAACCTCTGAATGAATATGATCTTGATACGTTTTCGAGATTTGGTTATTGGACGTATAGATGTAATCCTCGTACCCAGTTCCGCCGCCGGCATTAATGTGGATGGAGAGATAAAAGTCAGCTCCCCACGCGTTCGCTGCATTCGTACGATCGTTTAAGGAGGGGTACGTATCTTGGGTCCTGCTCATTTTCACATAAACGTTATTATATTCTATTAATAAGATGTCTTTTATTCGAGTTGCAATGGATAAAGTTAAATCCTTTTCTCTTAATCCATTCCCCACCGAGCCTGGAAGGTGTTTTTTGGCATATAATATTACGACATTCGCCCAATGGACGAAAATTTTTTGAAAAAGTTATCTTCTATTTTTTCACTTTGGCATCAGGAATTATTGGAGATAAGCCATAAAAATAGTGTTGGAAGGAGATAGAGAGATTTAAGAAAAAGTCAACATTAACAATAATGCTCTAACAAAAAGCTTACAATTTATTGGTGATGGTTTATTTTATTTATTGCTTCTGCACAAACTTTGATTGAGTCAATCACTATGGTGGGTTCTGATAATTGTGGAAAATGTCCACTTTTTTCAGCGATAATGTGTTTGCTGTTTGTTGACAACGAAAGTAATTCCAATTGATTTTCAAGTCGTTTTTTTCGAATTTCCTCTGGCATCATTCGATTTTCTTGTCCACCAGTAATTACAAATACAGGTATTTCGGGAAATGTATCAGTTTGCTGGATTTGATCCACAGTTTTTTCCACAAAATTAACTTCATTGAATTGTTTATGTGAAGACATGGAATCAAACACCTTGAACATCTTATTAATGGTTTTTACTGCCTTAACTTGATATTCATTAAGGCTAATATCTTTCGTAGTACTGGATTCTAAAAAAACAATTCCCGCTACTTCATTTGGGTAAAGTCGGGAATATAAATTAGCATATAAGCCGCCTAGGGAATGTCCCACCAATAAATATGGAGGTTCAAAACCCACGATTGTTAATGTTTCACGTAAAGTGTTAACAATATTTATCCCGTCTTGGCTTTCCTTCGGTTTATCGCTGCCAGCAACACCAAAACGATTATAGGAAAATACTGATGAAGATTCCGAAATTGCCGGTAGGATTTTAATCCAACCCTCTATCGGTCCAGAACCACCGTTAATCAAAACTATATTTGGCTTGCCGTTTCCACTAATATTATATAGTAACGTCCCTTTTGATGTATCTACTTTATATTTTTTAATTTTCAATTTCCACACCTCACTTGTTTAAATTACTTTACGTGTGTAACAAGCTGTTGGTTTCATTTATTGAAATTGCAGTCAAATGAGGCCTTTGAATTTTTCACGAAAGTTATAGGAAAATGTGAACTTAAATTCCTTAACATTGAACGGGATTAAGGAGATGACATATGATGAACGAATATGATAATTTTGAACGATTGGTTCAAAAGTTTGATCAAGGAAACAAGCTAATTCGCGCATGGGAATTAAAAGGCGGTATTTCTGCACAGGTGACAGGACTTGAAATATTACAATCGTCAGGGCGGATCGTAAAAATGATCGTTCGTCAGCATGGTGATAATGACCTGAAACGGAATCCAAATATTGCAGCAGATGAACACAAGCTCTTAGGGATATTGAAAGCTGCCGGTTTGCCTGTACCAATGCCATATTACTTCGAACAATCCTGCGAGATATTTTCCAAGCCATGCATACTTCTAGAGTTTATTGAGGGTAAGTCAGAATTCACCCCCTCAAATCTTAATGATCATATATTACAATTGGCAATCAATCTAGCAAAAATCCATCGTGTTAATTGTGCAGATCTATCTTTATCATTCCTGCCTAAAGTAGAAAATACATATGTCGCGATGTTAAATAAAAAAGAAAGGGTAATCCTGGACGAAACATTAAATCTGAGCATGATTAGAGATTTGTTAAAATCTTTCATGCCATTACCCTCCAAGAATAAAGAAGTAATCCTTCATGGTGATTATTGGCCAGGAAATATATTATGGAAAGAGGATAAACTAGTTTCCATAATTGATTGGGAAGACTCGGGCTTAGGGGACCCTTTGGCTGACCTTGCCAATAGTCAACTCGAAATTTCATATCATTTTGGAATGCAAGCAATGAATGACTTCACCCATCAATATAAATCCATGATGCCGGAGTTGAATTTTACAAACTTACCCTTCTGGCAATTATTTGCGGCATTAAGGTTATCTGCATTCCCTGAATGGGGCTTGGAAAAAAGCAAGGAAAAGAGCTGGAAGAAAATACACAAGTCATTTGTTCGTCAAGCAATTAACCAAATTCGTAATGAGTGAAAGATCTGATATGCCCATGAACTTTTGATAAAGGCATTTATACCAGTCCCTTTATCAATTTTTTTCATAAACTAACAATGACTTTCAAAAAATATCCGGGAGGTGTTTAAATGTATAATAAGCCCTGGAGGCATCCGAAAGGCGGTCAATATCCACCACAATATTGCCCACCTCACAGAATGCCTACTCAGTATAATCCACCTCAAATCTCCCCGACAAAGCAATATGTTAAAACTAATGTCATTAACACTGTGATTCCGGTTTTTCACCCCACACATACAACTACCGTGAATAAACATTTCACCACATATATACCGCATACCCGAAGTATCGTGAAAGAGTGTTATACCCAAAGCTTTGTTTGTGGAGTTCCTCAACCCCCCAGTTTTTCGAGGAGAATGTTAAGATATTAATTAAAAAAACCCCGATTCGGGGTTTTTATTAATTCCTTCCATCAACCTTTGAAAATTGACATTCAAAGGATTTACAACTGTCTAAATGCAAACATTACTGGACATAGGAGAATAAGTCCTACTTAAAAACGATTCATGAGTATTTAGCTATTGTAGGGTCATATTTACACCATATATTCTATCGAGGTTTATCTTAAAATAAACTTCTTTGATGAGATTCTTCCGATAGTGCTCATGCAAGCCAAAATGACTAACAATTACATAATCTACCATTTGTCTATTCTACTTAAATATTTTGTCGATAATACAACCGTGCCCTTTTCATATACCTCCAATTCCTTTACACCATCAATCGTTAAAGGAATGTTTTTTTCATTGACAATATCTGAATTACTGCCAAGAAGGGTTAAGCAATCGCTATTAGCCACTATCTTTATTCCTGATAAAATGGGTATAGGTGTTTTTATGGAAACGGCATGGCTGACATCTGTAATCGCCTTATTGAAGCATTCTTTGTTTATTATAAATTCCATGAAATAAGTTCACCCCAATATAATCGTTAAAAGAATAATCCACAAAATTCCTAAAAATCCCTGTTTACTCTTCTTATATGTTGCGATCAGGTTCGAAGAAGCGGCTTATTGTATCATTTTCAGCCTAATATTGAGCGTGAACTGCTATGACAGAAAATATAAAACTAACTATAGGTGGTATTAGTTTTATATGAGTCCTTTAGATGATAAGATTCTTGGGGAAAGTGATTGAAAAATAGATCAATATTTAGGAGGAGTTCATCTTGAATCCTTATGCATTTTTGGCAATAGCCATCCTAAGTGAAGTGTTTGGCAGTTCGATGTTAAAAGTATCAAACGGGTTTAAAAGGTTATTCCCTTCCATTGGTGTGGTAATTGGAATGGGTTTGGCTTTTTATTGCCTATCGTTATCATTAATAACCATACCGCTTGGAACGGCTTATGCCATTTGGTCGGGAATTGGCACAGCTTTAACTGCTTTAGTCGGAGTTATCGTTTATAAAGAAAGCTTTAACATGAAAAAATTTTCAGGTTTAGTCCTGATCATTGGAGGAGTGGTGGTTTTGAAGCTCTCTAGTGGAGGCAATTAACAATTTAGTAATCGGAGGTAATAGTATGAAAGGATACATAGCTTTAGGAATATCTATCATAAGCGAAGTATTTGGTACGACCATGCTTAAGTTATCTGAAGGATTCACGCATTTATTCGCTTCATTTGGGGTTATAATAGGATTTGGAATTGCATTTTATAGCTTATCTATATGTCTTAAAACAATTCCGTTAAGCTTAGCTTATGCCATTTGGTCAGGAATAGGCACAGCTTTAACGGCATTAATTGGCGTACTATTATGGAGTGAGCCATTTAGTATCACTACATTAGGTGGCTTAGTATTAATCATTGGTGGAGTGGTTTTACTAAATGCTTCCCATACTCCCAAACAAGCAGAAGGATCGTCAAACTAATGGTTTGACGATCCTCCTCTCCCCCGATTGTTCAAAAATAAAAAGAGTCCAATTCGATGTCTATAAGAAAAACACGCTACCTTGAACAGCATTAAAAAAGGCCGCCACGGCGACCTTCTCTTTTTGAATGGAGCTGAACTTTCATGAATCAGTCCATCTCTTCCATATAATTCTACAGCATTTTCCTTTGCAAACTAATTGTTTTTTCATTTCATCCTTAGCCTGCCAGTCATCAAATACCTTTAGCCTTCACCAAGTCCTTCGTGCAAAGTCCGTAAACTTGAATTTATCGGGTCTATGCCTGGATTCGCTATACTGAAACAAGCTTCCATCGATTAAATGGACCGTACTTTTCACAACTGCCACCATATCGAAGTCTTCAATGTCCAATAATTGTCTATCTTCTTCACTGCATGGCTCCACGGTAATTTCCTTATTGGAAAATCCGATCTGGAGCCCGAGTTCCTTTTCGATATATCCATAAATCGAATCCTCACAAATTTCCTTCGTCAGGTTAGTTACGAACTCGCTTTTGAAATAGTCTTTGTCCAGTATGATTTTCTTGCCATTGATTTGCCGTACCCGAAACACTTTCCATACTTTACCACCATCCGTTAAGTCCAGAAGCTTGGT
This sequence comes from Bacillus sp. B4EP4a, assembly GCF_006680105.1. Classification (NCBI taxonomy): domain Bacteria; kingdom Bacillati; phylum Bacillota; class Bacilli; order Caryophanales; family Bacillaceae; genus Bacillus; species Bacillus sp. B4EP4a. Next base: position 54,158 of record NZ_VHIK01000067.1, on the reverse strand, counting down.
CATGTTTGAATCGGGGGTCTCAAGCTCCAACTTATGGATGATCGTTTTGGAATGCAAATTCAACTTTTCCACCATTTCTTTATAGGAAATCAACCCTGCTACAGGAAAATTAAATTTGCTGAAATCCAAGACAAATGAACCCTTTCCCTTGATTTTATGGATATATCCATTTTGTTCAAGCAACTGTAAGGCCTTTCTCACAGTATCCCTGGATATGTCATACTCTTCCATTAAGCTACTTTCGGAAGGAAGCTTTGAATTTGTCGGAAAGGTTCCTTCTTCAATTTTTGAAACTATATCACCATATAGCGATAGATATTTGCTGTTCATTTCATCACCACAATATATTTTTCTTAGTCTGCTACTTGTCTTTTTTCAACAAATAGACAAGCGATTCATAGGGACGAAGGATTAAATCACCTGCGAGTTCTTTCGAATCGATATAGTTTGAGAGCAAGAGCTCTGAGTTGTACCCGAATAGGTCAATATCTTTTGGAATCTCGAAGGACGCTTCTTTTTCATAAAAGTTATTGATGACCAGAAGTTTCTCGTCTTCATAACTGCGAACATAAGCGAACAATTGGTCATGGCCGCCAAGAATTTCCTGATAGTCCCCATATGCAATGATATCATGTTTCTTGCGTAAGAATATAAGTTTTTGGTAATGATGAAAAATGGAATCCTGACCCTTCAGTGCGTGTTCAGCATTGATGATCTTAGCATTATCAGGCACTGAAATCCATGGTGTCCCTTTTGTAAAGCCTGCGTGCTCCGTCTCTTCCCACTGCATGGGAGTTCGAGAATTATCACGGGATTTAGCTTGAAGAATTTCGATTATTTCCTTTTCATCCTTGCCTGCCTCTTTTAAAATATCATAATAATTAATCGATTCCACATCCCGATATTGTCCAATATCATTGAATTTCGGGTTGGTCATTCCTATTTCCTCCCCTTGATAAATATAAGGGGTCCCCCTAAGCATATGAATGGCTGTTGCCAGCATCTTGGCAGATTCCTTATGATACTCTTGATCATTCCCAAACCTGGATACGATCCTCGGCTGGTCATGGTTGCACCAGAACAGGGCGTTCCATCCATTCCCTTCTTGCATCCCATACTGCCAGCTGCTTAGGATCTCCTTTAACTGCCTGAAGTCAAAATCTGCAAGTGACCACTTTTCCCCATCTTTATAATCCACTTTTAGATGATGGAAACTGAATACCATGGACAGCTCCTTTTCAACTGGAGATGAATATTTGATGCAATGGTCAATGGTCGTCGATGACATTTCCCCTACAGTCATCACCTCTACATCCTTCCCAAATGTTTCTTCATTCATCTCTTTAAGGAATTGATGAATTTTGGGACCATCTGTATAAAAGCATCGTCCATCTCCATCATTGTCATTTTCAAAGATGTCAGGTTTCGAAATAAGATTGATCACATCCAAACGGAATCCTTTGACACCTTTATCCATCCAGAAGTTTACTACATTGAAGATTTCCTGCCTTACTCTGGGATTTTCCCAGTTAAGATCAGCTTGGGTCCGATCGAACAAGTGAAGGTAGTATTCATCATGTTCCGCTACATATTCCCATGCAGGTCCTCCGAATTTTGAAATCCAATTGGTAGGGGGCTCTCCATCTTTCGATTTCTTGAAAATATAATAGTCCTTATATTCTTTCTCTCCCGCCAATGCTTTTTGGAACCATTCATGCTCTGTTGATGTATGATTGAATACCATATCCAACATGATTTGGATATCCCGCGAATTAGCTTCCTTCACCAATCTTTCGAAATCATCCATCGTCCCGAAAACAGGATCAATGGATGTATAATCCGCTACATCATATCCATTATCATTCTGAGGTGAACGATAAAAAGGGGTCAGCCAAATATAATCCACTCCCAGTTCATTCAGATAATCAAGTTTTTCAATAACGCCATTTATATCCCCGATGCCGTCACCGTTCGAATCCTTAAATGACTTCGGATAAATTTGATAGATGGTACTTTTTTTAAAATCCTTCATTGTGATTCCTCCTCTGCTATCCCTGATGTCTCTATTGCCAGTATGGTAAAAAAGAGGGAGAATGCTCTCCCTCCGCGTTATTAAGCATTTAATTTCGTTGTTTTCGTTCTTGTTTTCAAATTCATTTTAGGACGTTTGGAGAATACGATAGTCAAAATGAATGGCACAACGAAAGCAACCAACATCGCGAGTGCAAACATTCCCATGTACTGTGGCTGGATGGATAGGATACCCGGGATCCCTCCAACACCGATGGAATTTGCCATTACTCCAGATCCGACTGAAACAATGCCTGCGAAAAGTGAACCGATCATACCGGCTAAGAACGGAAAGCCGTATTTCAGGTTAATCCCGAACATGGCTGGCTCGGTTACACCGAGATAACATGAAATCGTAGCGGGTATGGACACTTGTCTTTCCTCCTGGTCCTTTCTGTTGATGTAAATCATCGCAAGCACTGCCGTTCCTTGTGCAATATTGGATAATGCGATCATCGGCCATAGGTTCGTACCGCCAAGTTCACTCATAAGCTGAAGATCGATTGCGTTTGTCATGTGATGCAGTCCCGTGATGACAAGCGGTGCATATGCAAAGCCGAAAACTGCAGCAAATAGCCAGCCAACTGATGAATTCAATCCGGAATATACAACCGTAGAAATGACAGAACCGATTTTCCAGCCTAAAGGCCCCAGAATAGTGTGGGCAATGATAACAGTTGGAAGTAAAGCGAAAAATGGAACGACGATCATGGAAATGGAATTGTGCACTTTATCTCTCAAGAACCGTTCTAAATATGCCAAGACGAACCCTGCAAGTATCGCTGGGATGACTTGAGCCTGATAGCCGATCATATCGACCTGGGCAAAACCGAAATCCCAAAAAGGTATGTCACTTGCCTTTGTGTTTGCCACTGCATATGCATTAAGAAGTTGTGGGGAAACCAGGGTCAAACCAAGGACGATGCCGAGAATTTGAGTCGTGCCCATTTTTTTCGAGATTGACCATGTAATCCCAACAGGAAGAAAATGAAAAATAGCTTCACCTATCAGCCAAAGGAAGGCGTGTACTCCTGACCAGAATTGTGAAATATCCACAAGGGTCTTTGTGCTATCATCGAACATTTTAATATCGCCAATGATATTGCGGAATCCAAGAATGAGTCCGCCAACGACTATGGCAGGAATCAGTGGGGTAAAAATATCCGCAAGATGGGCAATCATACGCTGCAGCCAGCTCATATTCTGTTTAGCTGCTTCTTTCACATCTTCTTTTGACGCTTCCTGAAGTCCAGCTATGGAAACGAATTCATTATAAAACGATGATACTTCGTTCCCGATTATGACCTGGAACTGGCCAGCTTGTGTAAACGTTCCTTTCACAAGCTTAATCGATTCGATATTCGTTACATCCGCCTTGGAGGGGTCTTTCAAAGCAAAACGCATTCTTGTCGCACAATGCGTAACCGTCGCAATATTCTCTTTCCCTCCGACATGTTGAAGCAAATCCGTTGCTGGTTCTGTGTATTTACCCATTTCACTACTTCCTTTCCCTAGAAAGCAAAATATAGTTGTTTTTATAACCTGTACGTATAGGTTCTGTATACGCTTTCATATTATCCTGTACGTACAGGTTCTGTCAAGAACTTTTTCCCTCACTTTAAAGGTTTGATTATCATGTAATTTCATTTACTATACTGTTAATTGACAATATGATGTTTGATAATACGATTCATGTTATCACCGTATCTATCAACAATCTCTCATGGGATTCTTAACATGGATAACTATCTGAAAAATTCCGAAATAGGGTATAATGATGACATAACCTCTAAATCAATATTTTAAAGGTTAGAATTTAACAGAGAAATGGGTGATGAACGTATGTCTGAAACTAATAAATTTCCACTTATATCAGGTAATCTTTCTCTGGATTTAGTGAATACGGAACTAGTCAGTCGTGGTCAACGGCAAGATTTATTGCTATTAGAAGTGGATGTGCTGGACTGGCTTACTATAATAAAAGAGCAAAACTTATTTTGGGATGATCGGCTATGCTTAAAAGTTAAAGAGAGAATCGGGCATGTATTAGTAAGTCTATTAGAAATGCGTACAATTTTAAGAAGACAATTCGAATTAATAGCAGATGGGAACCCGATTCCAGATGAGTTTATCTCTTTTTTAGAAAAAAAAATCGATAAAGCACCATTCACTTATAAATTAATGGATCAAAAACTGGTTCCCCTACCTGTTGGAGAAGCGGAAGATATCCTGCTATCTTATATTGCTTTTGACGTATTAACTTTAATTGAAGAAAATAAGCTGACCTCATTAAAGCAATGCTCGAATAATGATTGCGTACTGTTATTTATCGATGAAAGTGGAAGACGCAAATGGTGTTCAATGAAAATATGCGGTAATAGAAAAAAGGTCGCCCGATTTCAACAACGGAAATCTGATGATGAATGAAGAGCCAACTTAATAAAAGAGTTGGTTTTTTTTGCAGTTTTTAACTAACTGTTAAAAACGGTTTTGACAGGTTAGTTGATTTCGTGTAAAGTGTAAATGTACATTAAAGGAGGGGAATAATGGACCGCATAACAGTAGCGAGACAACAAGAAACACGTTCATTTCATATACGGTATTTATCTAAAATGAAGGGAAAAGGAAAAAGTCCTTTACAGATAAATGTAAAAGACGCAATAACCGGGCTAATCGGTGGATTTTTAACCATTTTCGCTTTAATTCTTTTAACAAAAATGACATCTGCAGTGTGGTTAATGGCTCCATTTGGTGCTAGTTGTGTACTGGCATTCGGGCTATGGAACGCGCCGTTATCACAGCCACGGAATATTATTGGCGGCCATTTTATTTCAACATTCGTAGGTTTAGCTTCCTATCAATTTATAGGCGATGAGCCTTGGGCAATCGGCTTAGCTGTCGGATTAGCAATTGCGGTGATGATGCTGACAAAAACGACGCACCCACCGGCAGGGGCAGACCCACTTGTTGTTATGCTTGGTCATTATAGCTGGAGCTATTTATTTACGCCTGTGTTAATTGGTTCCGTGATAATTGTTTTCCTTGCACTGTTAATTAATAATTTGCGCAGCAATCGGAACTATCCAACTTTTTGGATTTGATTGCTTTTAATGTGTTATGAGATAAAGCATAATTTTGCAATGTTTCACTATCATGAAATAATAAACGAGGAACGCTCAGGCTCCTTGTTTTTGTCAGCTATAAGTGCTGGTATTCTTATTAAGATCTCCCACACTTTTCAATAACCTTTATCATCCATCATTTAGTTTGACTTGTGTTTCTGCAACTTCCACACCGTTCACAAGGAGTGATATTCGATGGATCCCCATGTAATGTCGACGTGTCGTCAGGTCTTTCCAATTGTGAATCCTCACTCTTTCAACTCCTTCACCATCTGAGAAATCCCTATCTGCCAAAAGGAAAATTTTACGGGAAGTTTTCTGATTCGCTTTTACAAAATCGATGGCATACTCGATGCGAAGTTTCACAGAGTTCTTTTCTTGAACTTGAAAGCCGAAATGAAGTTCACTCGTTTCCCCAATAAAAATCGAGTCTGGTTCATTTCTAATAAATGCGTTTGTAATGATATTCGAATTATTCAATATATCCGTGTATCCAAATAAAGAAAGGACTTCTGGATCTGCTTGGCGAACTAAGGTCCTGCATCCCCGTCTAATAATCCAAATTGTGTTGGGTTCTCCGCTTTCATGCCAGCGCTTGGCTGTTTCTATTACGGTTTTCGGATGGTCTTTGGCAATATCATTCAAATTATTGGCAACACTTTTGCGAACATATAGGGATGGATCGTTTTTCAGGTTCTCAAGTAATTCCAAGACGGGTGCCGGATCGGATTTGAACATCGGTAAAGCTTGCCCCCAAGGTAACCTGGGCCTGCATCCCTCACTAGCCAGCCTGCGGACATGCTCATCATCATGATTGGTCCATTCCTTCATCTTCTCGATCATTAAAACGGGATCAAGCAAGATAAAAGCACGGATTGCAAACTCAGAGGATGACCTTGCTGTAAAACGCTCCAACGCATCTAGCGATAACGGCCAATCTTTCTTATTCAATCCATGTACCTCTACAAAATCCGGGAAAAATAAATATCTAAACCCTTCACAATCCTTATCAAGCCGATACAAAATATCCAAAGCCTCTTGATAATCACTTGGAAGATGCTTTCCAAGAGTAATGGAAATGTGCCTTATCCGTTCTTTTAACTTCCTCTCGTCCCAATGCTCATCAATTACTTCCCCTATAAACGATTCAGTAGAGAAGGACGGATGGACACCCTTTACTTTTTCACCGAATTCACGAATGAACGTTTCATTATATAAATCCTTTAAAGGCTCAGCCATTTAATTCACTTCTTTTCTTCAGGTTAAATTTGCTTTTGGATACTTGCACTACCTATCAGCTATCATTTCAAACTATGTTATGCACTCTCATCCATAGAGCGATACATATCATTAAAAAAGGACAGCTTACTTTACAGAACAAGTCTGTCCAAAATCAAGTGAAGTTCATTCATCACTATTTGGAATGGCTGCATAATAGCTGATTCTATAGGAATCTATATACCTCTTACCAATAGATGTAATCTTTGCACCAGAACCCATTTCCCATAAGTCCATCTAATATCCCCATACAAAATCCCTCCCGGAGTTTTCCTTTGTGTATAGTATGATAGTAGTAGCATATAAAGTAAAATATTCCTACCATATTAATGAATTAATCAAAACGACAAAAAGCCCACTCTGAAGAGCAAGGGCCTGCTTCTAGCTTTTATCAAAGAAAAAGGGTCAGTCCCACTGAGTTAATACTTTAACACAGTGGGGACTGACCTAATTGTCTATTAGACATTTTGATTTTAGCTTTATCTGACCTTTCTACTTATCTATTTAATTGTTTCACTTTTACAGGCTTTTTTTCCTTGCTTACTTTGATGATTTGTCCAATAATACTGATGGCAATTTCTTCTGATGTTTCCGAGTCAATTTCCAATCCGATTGGAGAATGGACCTGCTCCAACTGTTCTTGCGTGACCCCTTCACTTTTTAACTTTTCAAATATGGTTATGACCTTGCGTTTACTGGCGACCATTCCAACATATGCAATCGGAAATTGCAGTGCCGTTTTTAATACAATATCATCACAATCTTTTGTAACAATTACCACATATGATTTTTCATTTAGGTTGGCTGCGAGCAAAGCCTTTCCAATATCCTCGTTCACAAAAAGGTTTGTCGCATTAGGAAAGCGTTCCTTTGTACAATAACCAACGCGATCATCGACAATGCAATAAGGATATTCGAGGAAATCAGCGAGCTTTGCCAACGCATGGCCTAAATGACCGGCCCCAGCCAGAATGAGTTCAGGCCTGCTTGTATAGACTTCAATAAAGACCCGTAACGTGCCGCCACAATTCATCTGAATTCCGTCTTTTGCATGTTTATTCAATTTATATTCAACGATTTTCGATTGGCCATTTTGGATCGCCTTTACACTATCTTCGATCACATAGTGTTCAGCCAAGCCCCCTCCGACAGTCCCTTCAATGGTACCATCCCGGTAGACAATCATTTTTCCAACATGCCTGGGAGTCGAGCCCTTTGATTCAATAATCATGGCTAAAGCAAAGGTTTCGTTTTGTTGCGTCAGCATGGCCACTTTTTCCATCAGCTGCATGAAAAGCCCCCCCTATTTTTAAACATTAATTCGGTTGATATTGCTTCATGCTAAGAAAATAACGTAAAAGATGTAACGCAACGGTTTTTCTGTAAGCCGCAGTGGAGCGTTGATCGTCGATTGGTCTAATGATCTTATCGAAGGCTGCCACAATTGCAGCGATGTCTGCATCGGCTAATGGTATCGTTTTTCCAACCAGCTTCTTCTCAATATCAATGGAACGAACCATCGTAGGTCCGACCGCCCCGAAGGCAAATCGAATGTCATCGATTCGATCTTTGCTTATCCGGACGAAACCCGCAAACGATACTTTGGCAATGGCATCTGCGTTGCGGTTGCCGACTTTCTCGAAAACGACATGTGAATCTCCTAATACGAACGGCAGAATAATCTCCGTTACTATTTCATTGTGAAAGCGTTGAACCCGTCGTGGACCTTGAATAAAATCGCTAATCGCAACTATGCGATCACCATTTACGGAGCGCAACAGAAGCTTTGCATTGTATACATATAATAAAGGAAGCATGTCACCGGCTGGAGAGGCGTTGCAAATATTACCGCCTAATGTTCCCCGGTTTCTAATTGCCGGGGCAGCAATTGTTTTAATTGCATTCTTTAAAGCAAAAGGAATCAACGGATTTTCAAGTAATTCACTATAGGTACAGCAGGCCCCGATGTGGAGATCCTTGTGATGTTGATACACCTGCTTTAATTCGGAAAGTTGATTAATAAAAACAATCGGTTTAGGGATTTTCGGAGGTACTCCCCTTCTACTTTTGTGAAGAACCATAACATCGGTGCCTCCGGCTATGATTGCACAATCTTCTCTATTCAATTGGCTCAAAGTTTCGTCTAAACGCTCGAAGCGATACGCTGTTATTTTCTCTACCATAAGCCATCACCTTTTTTAGCTGCTAGGTTAATCGCCTCAACAATCATATTGTAGCCCGTACATCGGCACAGATTTCCGGAGATGCCCTCACGAATTTCAGCCTCTGAAGGATGAGGATTTTCAGATAACAAAGCTGCACTTGCCATAATCATTCCCGGTATGCAATAGCCGCATTGCACTCCCCCGGCTATGGAATAGCTTTCATCTAAAATTTTAAATTGTTCCGTTTCAATGATGCCTTCGATCGTTTGAATATCGGCATCAGCAATCGAGCCAATTGGAATAAGGCAGCTGTTTTGCAGGAGGTTATTCACAAAAACACTGCAGGCTCCGCACTCCCCTTCACCACAGCCTTCCTTTGTTCCGATTAACTCAAACTCATCTCTTAATAAATCTAGTAATCTTGCTGTAGCAGGGGCGTCAGTTTCTACCGTTCTTCCATTTAGTGTGAATTTAATCAACCCTCTTCACCTTCTTTCATCCAAAGACTTTCAATAATGACTTCCGGTGTAATCGGAATTTGCTGAAAAGAAGTGTGCAGGGCATCCTCAATCGCAGCTTGGACTGCTGGAGCGCCTCCGATTAAAGTCAATTCACCTGCGCCCTTCGCCCCGTATGGACCATCAGCATAGGGGTTATCAAAGACCTTGCTTTCAATTGAAACAATATCCAATGAAGTCGGCGGTCCATAATCCGATATGCCTTTTTGTTGGATTCTACCTTGTTTTGACGTCATCTTTTCTAGATAACCGTATGCTAGCCCTTGAGCCAAACCACCGTCAATTTGGCCTTTCATAATCCGTTCATCGATGACCTTCCCAACTTCATAATTGCCGTATACTTTTTCTAACTTTAAATTACCTGTTAACGTATCAACTTCTACTTCAACGATATTAACGCCCCATGAATAAGCCGGGTAGGCATCTCCAGTGAAGGTTTTCTCGTCCCAAGGAATCATTTCACGGTGAACATAGTGCTCAACTACTTCCTGTTCCACCCCTGTTTGCCACTGATTCTTAAGTTTTTTTGCGGCCCGTTCAAGCAATTTTCCGACAATCATCGTCGTCCTGGAAGCTACGGTCGGACCCGAGTCGGGAACCTCTTTTGTGTCGGGATAAGGGTACAAAATATCTTCGAACGCGAGGTTAAGTTCTTTGGCGACAATTTTACACAACGTCGTCAAAATACCTTGTCCCATATCAGAGTTTGAGATTTTTAGTGATACCTGGTCGTCCTTTGATTTAACCAGTTTCACCTTTGCTTTAATATGATCTCTTTCGCCACTGCCAGTAAATCCACAGCCGTGGAGGAACAGCGAAGTTCCTATGCCTTTTTTATAGCGCTGATTTTGTTGATTTAAGCGCTGAAAGACTTCTTTTTTCTTGTTGTATTCTGACACGTTGAGTACGTCCTCAATCATTTCTTCCACTAATATCGAGTCGCGGAATTTACCTTTGGTGATGGTGGGGTCTCCTTGTTTGACGAGGTATTTTCGTTTATATTCAAGCGGGTCGATTTTTGCCAGTTTACTAAGATGTCCAATATGACTTTCGATTCCGGCAAAGCTTTGAGGAGCACCAAAGCCTCTGAAGGCGCCGTTCGGAACGGTATTGGTTTTTAAGACATAGCCTTTTGCATGAAAATGCGGAATTTTATAAACACCGGCACTGTTTATTAATGCGCGCTGCAGCACGACAGAGCTCAATCCAACATTTGCCCCTCCATCGAGAAAGATGTCAACACACATGCTCAAAATATTTCCTTCCTTATCAAGGGCCGTCCTATATTTGAGTTTGGCCGGATGCCTTTTCGTCGTTACCAGCATATCCTCAGAACGGTCGAACACGAGCATTACCGATTTTTTGACTGCTCTTGCAGCAACGGCTACGTGACAAGCCATCATAGAAGGATAATCTTCTTTGCCGCCAAAACCTCCGCCGGTAGGACTTTGAACAACTCTGACTTCATCGTCACCACAGGCTAATGCGCTTAGCAATGCATTTTTTATATAATAAAGACATTGCATCGATCCCTGGACGACAATTTCATCATCCTTATAAACGGCGAGCATTCCTTGCGGCTCAAGATAGACATGCTCCTGATAACCCGTATCATATTCTTCTTCGATGATTTGATGGGCTCCCTGCTCGATAGCTGAAATGTTTTCTAAGCTTTCCCCAAATTCATAGCTTGCCAAAACTAAGGATACTGATTTTTGCCTGATCGCTTCGTCCAATGTATAGATAGCCTGATGTTCTTCAAATTCAACCTTCACTTCATTTAACAAACTGTACAGGATATCCAGGTCTTTGCCCGTGAGCATGAGAATTGGCTCACCAATATAATTGACCCACTCATTGGCAAAAATGGGCTGATCTTCTTTGATAATTTTGACATAATTCGGTCCGGGGATATGCTCTGCTCCAACAGCTTCATACCCTTCCGGAAGGTTAGGTAATTGAATGGATATGATTTTTCCATAAGCAATTGGCGATCGATACAAAACACCATAAACCATATTTTCCACTTTTACGTCACTAATATAGGGCAACTGGCCCGATACTTTACCTTTATGGTCCTTTTTGGGCACTGAGGTGCTTATGTCTTTGAGATTCATTGCAACAACACCCTTCGACTCATTTTTTTAATGGGACATATTCTGATTAGAAACCTCTTCCTATGATTTTATCAATGAGAATGATCTTTTATGATTCATTTCTATTCAAGATTTTCGTAGTTTTTATTTTTATTTTTACTTCGAGAAATTTAAAGCATTATCATAATCAATGGCTTTTTGGTAATCCTCCGGTGTATCAACATCCATTAATACTCCCGCATCATCTACATTCATGTATTGCTTTTCGTAACCGCCCAGGACCACACGCAAATTACTTTCTGGATTGGTTTCGAGAATTTTCTGTTTCACTTCGCTTGATAATTTAATGGGATGGCCGCCTTTATAGTCAAAGCTGGGAATAACCACGTTTCCTTTGTGTTTTGCTAGTAGCTGAACAGTCTCTTTTTTTACAAGCGGACAATCGCCGGGTGTTATAAAGAAGGTTGGGGCATTTACTTCGTTGCAGCCCTTTTGAATGGAATGAAACATTCCCTGGTTAAAGTTTTCATTATAAACAAACTTGATCTGAAATGAATAGGCATTTTCACTGATAATTTTGACAATTTCCTCTTGGATGATTTCCGCTTGAAATCCAGCTACGACGATGACCCTGCTGCATAATCCTTCAAATTTAGAGATCGTTTGCTCCAACACGCTCATTTGCCCCATCGGCAAAGTCATTTTAAATGCATTCGCTCGGCTGGAATATCCAGCAGCTAGGACGATTGCTTCCATATTTGTCACCTTCTACCTATCATTTTTCTTAAATCTCACAATAAAATCACAAGCGGAGGAAGGATTTGCTGTATGGACTATTAAGAGAACATAGTGTTTTTTCTTTATATGCGTAAAAACCTCATTATATTACTTATTAACCAACTTGATACTATTTTTAAATTATCAAAAGATATAAAGAGACAATACATAGTCCTTATTTTAAGAGAATGAGTGTCAAGTATTGACCAAGGTTTAATCGAAGAAGCTAAAATTATCGAATTATCAGATAACGATAAATTTTTTAGAATATAAAGAAGCCTTTGCTCTAATGAGCAAAGACTTTTTGTTGACGAGTTTCTTCTATAGTACACCCGTCGAAGCCTCTAATCGACTACATATTTGCATAAGTGATGACGAACGCTTCTTGGCTGAGCCACACACAAAGAGAGATGAGTTCATCTGCTTGATACTTAATAGATCGCTGTACAAACCCAACTTGTTTGGCGATTTCTTGTAGGACTATTGCCTCCATTTCTCAAATCTTTTTTCAATCTTGCGGACTACTTCAGTCAAAGCCACCCCAGACAAAGCATGATGAGAATGCCTACCATCAGTTTATCCGTTTGGAAGGTCGATCCGGCGACCGCCATCATAAACCCGATTCCGGCGGTTGCCGCATAGAGTTCCCCAACAACAATCCCGATCAGGGTATGCCTCAATCCTAAGCGCAGCCAGTCAAGATTACTGGAATCGTTACGGGAAAAGCGACCGTCAGAAAGGTTTGCTGATCCTTCGCCCCGAAGGAGCGAGCGCCTTTGATCAAATCGGCATCGACCGTTCGCATCCCGTAACGGTGTTTACCAGGATAGGAAATATCAATCCCAAAAATATAAAGGCAATTTTTGAGCCCATTCCAATCCGAAAGAAATCATCAGCAGCGGCAGCAAGGCGATTCTGGGCGTAGCGTATAAGGCGGATACGAATGGATCCAGCACGGTGCTTATTTACCGTACCAACCCATGGCAATCCCCAGCAAAATCCCGCTTACGCGCAGGTCATTGTATATCCCATTTAATTTTAACAAATAATAGAAGGTCTTTATGAAAGGCATTGTCGTTAGAAGTCTCCTTTACGGGACTGCAAACGACAATGCCTTCTTCTTTAGCTAAATCTAAATATAAGAAAGACAAAACATTTCGAATAAAATGAATGAGTGTTTCAGCTATTTATTTGAATAGTTTGGAACAAGGTAATTTCAATGAACCTTTATAGTAATTATCATTGCTACTGGCTTGAATAATCAGGAGATTCCATCATTGAAAATGTCTGCCCTTCCTTCAATAACAGAAATGGAAAAACGACTGTCACAAGAGTTTTGATGCAAAAATTTACTGTTTAGTATTTGACCGAACCCTGGAAGTGTAATACTCAAAAATATTTAAAATTATTGAAGAATGCCACAAAGACCACAGTTAGTGAAAGTCAAATAGAAGGTATTGAGCAAGAATTATCTGAAAGTCCAGAAGATGGGACATAAATAGTTTCTATTAAGTTCCTTTTAACCTTTTCGTATCCATAAAAAAGGTATGGAACCTGAAAACTAATAGATCGGTTTGTTTTCCCGCATTTTCTATTAATAGACTACTTTCTTCCACATATCATATTGAAAGGAAATGAATTGTACCTTAGGAAACATGGGAAAGTGGATTGATATGGATTCCAACAAAATACTTTGAGCCTATTACCCCGATTTTCATGTTGTTTCACCTCGAAAATCAAATAGTATTTTTATTATATGGCAAAATCTTAATAGCACTAAAAAAAATTCACCAAAAATCATGCTTTGAAAAGTGAAAGTCCATCTCGTCATTGTTTGAAATTTAAGAATGGGGACCTCTTTACGGAGGTCCCCATTAATGAAGGCAAGGTTTCTTGTTCAAAGGTACAATTCATTACGGAATATCATGTCCCATCGAGCTTGTTAATATGTTAAACCATTGCTCTTTTTCCATGCTTAGGTTTAGTGAATCAATGGCGCTGTCCAATCGTTCTTTCTTACCTGATCCAACGATCGGCATGATTTTTGCAGGATGTCTCAACAGCCATGCATACATTACTTCATCTATTCCGTTAGCACCGATTTCATCTTTCACAATTTCTAACGTTTTTCTTAAGCGGACAGCCTTTTCATTCGACTCCTCAAAGATGCTTCCTCCTGCAAGCGGTGACCATGCCATCGGCGCCACGCCCATTTCCTGACATAAGTTCATGGTTCCGTCTTCGAAGTTTTCTAGATTGTATGCAGAAAGCTCCAGTTGATTCGTCACAAGCGGATATTCTAGATAAGATTGAAGCATATCCCATTGCGGTTTTTTGAAGTTCGATACTCCAAAGTTACGGACCTTTCCTGATTCTTTTAATTGATTAAACGCCTCAGCCGTTTCCGCAGGGTCCATCAGGGGATCCGGACGATGAATAAGTAACAGATCAATATAATCCGTTTTAAGATTCATAAGAGATTGTTCAACAGACTTTATTATATGAGTTTTACTTGTGTCATAATGATGACTTTTATGGGAAGGACGGTTTTCTGATTTAAGAACTATGCCACATTTCGTAACGATCTCCATTTTATCGCGTAAAGATGGCTTTAATGAAAGTGCTTTCCCAAAAATCTCCTCACACGTATAGCTGCCATATATATCGGCGTGATCATATGTAGTGATGCCCCGCTCCATTCCATGTTCAATAAGAGATAGGATTTCCTCGGTAGGAAATCTCCAATCTGCCAACCTCCACATACCGTGTACAATGCGTGAAAGACTAAAATCTTCAGTTAGATTGACTCTTTGCATGTTTTTCTCCCCTTTTATACCATGATTAATCTTGCTAATCAGTTTTTTGTTTCTGCGTTCCATCATGTTTATCCTTCGTTAATTTATGTCAGAATCATTTGATACTGCCATGAACCTTAGTATAATTTAAATTTTCGGAGAATCCTAATGTTGAGTGACCCTTTCATGCCATATTTATTTAGCTTAGGTTCATGAACCTAAGCTAAATAAATATATCGTCGCCTTCTCGTGCAAGTTCACCCGTTATGTCCATAAGAAAAAGGCTGCCGTAGCAGCCTCCTGAATATTGTTAGTTCCTTTGTGTTTTCTCATGTAATTCCACGATTTCTATCGCTAAATCTTTTGTTGTCATGGAAGTCATCAAGTGATCTTGAGCATGGATCAGGAGCATTGGAATATCGAATTTCTCACCATTCACTTCTTGTTGAATCAATGCGGTTTGGATTTTATGTGCAGCAACAAACTCATGCTCTGCTTCCTTTAATTTATCCTGGGCATCGCTTGATTTACCTTGTTTTTGCAAGGTGATGGCTTCCATTGCACAACTGCGGGCATTCCCGCTATGGAGAATTAATTGAAATGATAATTCTGATAGATCCTCTTTCGTTTTCGTCATTTTACCACTCCTTATGATAGTATGCTATTTTGAAATTAATTGAAGGGCTGTACGCAATACTTCCTTGCCATTACATGATCCATAATGCATTGGATTTATCGTATCTACAGGTACTCCTTTTTCATCCCCTATTTTCTTTATATCATTAAGTAAATAACGAACTTGAGGTCCTAAAAGAATAACATCGACCTCATCTATATGGTTTCTTACTTCCATTGTGGCAACAGCCTGGATTTTCACGTTCAATCCTTCTTCCACCGCCGCTTTCTCCATCTTATTAACCAATAGACTAGTGGACATTCCTGCAGAACAGCATAATAGTATATTCATCATTATTCCTCCTTAAAATTTAGGTTCAGGTTATTTAATCAATCTAAATGTGCCCCATGGTTTAATATAATCCAGCAAAAAAAGTTCCTCTTGTACAACATGGGCGACTGCATTTTTTCGTTCATCCAATGGCATATCCCTCAAGATGACTTGAAGTTCGCCTTTGTATTTCCCAAAAGAATCATTGCCGATGAAAACGGACCCTTTGCGCTGTGGGATACTTTCCCGGACTGCAAAATCTTCATTTGCATATTTTTTCCGGACCTCCACTGAACGGACCATATACTCACTGATATCACCACGGCGAAGGTGTAATTCATCCAACACAACCTTTTGCTCAATTGGTGACGCATCCGAATGGAGTTCCACTTTCAACTCGATCATGTCACGCTGTAAGGTTCCCAGCATTCTTAATTCCTCTTCACTCGCGTAAGCATTCCCAATGATGACATCATCAATTAAACCCGTTGCCCATAGATGCTTGGCTTGTACATCAATTGAAAGTTCACGGTGCTGTTCTAATGTGCATAATCCATCATTTATATTCCAAGGACCTATATCACCGGTTTGTGAAGTAACGAATGCAGCTGTACGAATGCCATGTTCTTTAAAACGTCTACTGCAGGCGATGAAGAAGTCGTAAGGAAGACCTGTGAATTTTTGGGGATAGAAATTATGACAGCCAATGATTTGATTTTTATTCCCCTGATGCGTCAGAATGTTCGATAAATAATCGACGTCATTACTCATATTCAATTCGATTTTCAATCCATAAGGATTATAGGTCATTTTAGCTTCTTTCAAGCCATCGAATCCAAGGTCCAGACGAACACCGTCAGCTCCCATTTCTGCGAAAAAGCTTAAATCATCATAACTAATATCAAACTTGTCGAAAACAGCTGGAGCAACATCAAGAATGACTTCCATATGTAGCGCTTTCGCATAAGAAATAATATCTTTATATTCTTCCATGACAATTTCATATGGTTTTGAAACCGATAATAAACACGTGAATATTCGTTCAAAACCATAACTATGGGCAAGTTTAATATATTGCTTGTCTTTATCCGGTGTAGAGTGTTCCGGATAAATTGAAATACCTAATCTTCTCATAAGCTATCATTCACTCCTTTTCTACTTTCTTTCCATTGATCCCGTCTAGCCTGTAATCCCATTAAATAGTCGCGGTAGCGGGAGGATACCATTACAGAACAAATAATCGTTGGTACAATGACAATTAAATAATAAGTCGATCCCATTGCGGTAAACAGAAAGATAGAAAAGCTAATAATTAAAATAGACAGGCCAACCGATTTCCAGGGTGTTAATTTTTCACCTAGCCCTGTTCGGAAAAAAATGATTTGTGCCCCTACAAATGATAGAGTTGCGGATATTATTTCAAGCATATTTAATGCCCGCTTTCTTTTCTTCTGGTCCAGCTTCTATTTTATTTTCATCACGTAAATGCTGCTTCTCGAACATCTTGAAAAATGGAAAATAAATCATTAAAGAGATGACGAAATTCAATAAAACCAGAACCCCGGCCATGATTGTCCAATTTGTACTGATGACAGCTGCGATGGGACTAAAGACCGTAAACGGCAGCTTAGCCATTATCATCGGTATTAACCCTAATTGAAAGAATGTATAGGAAACTATGACATTTACCAAGGGAGCAACAATGAACGGAACCATTAAAATTGGGTTCATGACAATTGGCGCTCCAAAGATGATAGGTTCGTTAATATTAAAAATCCCTGGAACAAAGGACAGTTTACCCAGCTCTTTCAAATACTTCGATTTTGAAAATAAGAACAGTACAACAAGTGATAATGTCGATCCCGCCCCGCCAATCCATACGAACCATTGAATGAATTGTTCGGTAAATAGATTGGGCAAATTCGCCGCATTACCCGTTCTTGCAAATGCATCCATATTCTCGAGAATCGCCGAATCCCACATCGGCCGTATGATCGGACCCAATATTGCCGGTCCATGAATACCCAGCGACCAAAAGAAAACGATGAGAAAGACTGTAAGCAGACCACCTATTAAACTATTACCCACCAATAAATTTTTGAGAGGTGACACCAAAGTAGTGATGATCGAGTTAATGTCAAAGCCTAAACCATAGCGAATGCCCCAGAAAAGAAGGACCACGACCAATGTTGGAATCAGGGCTGCAAAGGAATTCGAAACCATTGGCGGAACGCTTTCCGGTAATTTGATTTTTATATCGCGTTTAATCAAAAAATGAAAAATCTCAACGGAAATCAGCGATGTTACGATTGCCCCGAATAAAGAGGCTGCGCTTAAAGAGCTGATAGGTAACCAGCGACCCGCTTCTATCACCCCTGGAACGGATTCCATGACTTGGGTAGGCACAACACATGTAATCAGAAAAGCTAAGACTGATAGAAGACCTGCACTGAGTTGATCTAATTTATAATGTCCTGCAAGCGCTGACCCCACCCCAAAAGCTGCATATAAAGCCATTGCTCCCACTGTAAACCGAAACGGTACATCCAAAGCGGCACGATAAGGTGCAATCCATTCGTCATATCCATCAATCGGAAAATTCAACAGAATAACAAAGAATGATCCAATGATCGTCAATGGAAGTGTTGCTAGAACACCGTGCCTAATTGCCAGCAGATGTCTTTGTGAACCAATTTTGTTTGCGACTGGAAGCACTTTCATTTCGAGTAAACCCATAAAACTATTCAATAACCTTTCCCCCTTTTGAATAAGAGTCTGAAAAAACAAACAATTCCAATAAATAAACATTATAACGTTATATTGATTATGTCAATATTTTTATTGAAAATATGGTTTATGTTACAAACTTTTAAATCATAGGAATACATAGTGCAGTTTTATAGCCATTGCTGATAAAAATAGGTAAAAACCCTTCTCGTAGCTCCCCAAGAACACCAAAAAAAACAGGAAATTGATCACTGTCAATTTCCTGCTTTCTTTTTTGAAATCACATTTTTTTAAAAGGAATTTTTTATGACAATCTGTAGCCCTAGACTAGCCTAGTCTAGAGCTCATTTTTTTCTTTTCCTAGTATCAAATTCATATATTTTCTTTACACTTTTCATTAAAAATAGAATGATATAGCGTAGTTGAATATTTACATAATGAAATTAATGGTTTCTTCCAACGCATCATTTGCATCCGGAGATTTCCCCAGCTCGTAAACGATTTCCCCGTCAATCATCGTCATTTCAACCCGTAATTGATCAATACTGTCGATTGTTACATCCAATATTCGGTTGTTTAGCACAATCAAATCTGCTAATTTCCCTACCTCGATGCTTCCTTTTTGGTCTTCCTCGAAGCTTGCGTAGGCTCCGTTCCAGGTGTACAGCCTAATCCCTTCTATGACGGAGATTTTCTGCTCTTCCCCAATGACCGCGCCGGAAGGTGTCAGTCGGTTGACCGCCCCATGAATGCCGATAAGCGGATTGCAGTTAGAGACGGGGCTATCCGAGGCTCCTGCTACGACAATGCCAGCTTTTAAACAGGCTCCAATTGGGTAAAAATAGTCGCTGCGAGCGCCGAAGTGCTTAATGTATATATCTCCAAATTCAGTGAAAAAGTTCGGGTTAGGAACGGTCACTATGCCCAATTTAGCCATTCTCTCGATGAGATCGGGCATCGCCAAACCGGCATGCTCGATTCGATGTCTGTGATTGTGTCGCGGATATTGTCTAAGCGCTTCTTCGAACGTATTCAACAACATCTCGATCGCCCGATCGCCCTGGGCGTGAGCCGTAATTTGATAACCATCTCGATGGGCTGCGATGAGCGCGTCGTTCATATTCTCTTGCGTGT
Organism: Bacillus sp. B4EP4a; assembly: GCF_006680105.1. Taxonomy (NCBI): domain Bacteria; kingdom Bacillati; phylum Bacillota; class Bacilli; order Caryophanales; family Bacillaceae; genus Bacillus; species Bacillus sp. B4EP4a. The sequence continues at coordinate 34,530 of NZ_VHIK01000067.1, read as the reverse complement.
AGTACAGAATGCCGCTGTCTTCCGGATTCGTCTCATATGGCTGACGCGTCGCAAGCGTCGGCGCGGTGCTGGCTCCGTCTATAAAGATTTTCGCCGGACCGATACGAAATCGATCGTCGCCGAACCCAGTGGACAGGCACGTCTCTCTCATTCGGATAAAGTTAGGCTCGTGAACGACCATTGCATACACCCGAACCTTTAAGCGACCAGAACGAACCGCTTGCTGTAGGATGCGAAGATTGACCGGCTCGTACCCACCCGCATCATGAATTGTCGTAATGCCTAACGATACGAAATCGCGCGAAGCGATTTCCGCCGCTCTGGCCAAGACCTCTTCCGTCGGATTCATGACACGTTTTACCGGATCCATGGCTGCTTCCACTAGCAGCCCGTTTAATCTCCCGGACTCGTCCCGACCGAACACTCCACCTTCCGGATCGACCGATTGGTCGTTTACACCTGTCAATTCCAACACATTACTGTTCGCAATCATAATGTGGCCACATTGTCGCACAATTAGAATCGGGTGTTCCGTCGACACCTCATCCAGCTGATTGCGGGTTAGGTACCGCCCTTCCAACATGAACATTTCGTTGTAACCTACTGCTACGATCCACCCTCCTTCAGGGGTAGATTCCGCCTTCAGTTTCAATTCACCGATAATATCTGCATTGGATTGAATCGATGCGTCTTTGCAATTAATCGCTAGCCTTGTAAGTCCATAACCGAGTAGATGCAAATGCGAATCTATAAATCCTGGCAGTAGAGTCCTACCTTGCAAATCCATCACTTTGGTGCTTTCTCCAATCCAACGTTTGATTTCCTTGTTTGTTCCGACGGCTTCTATTCGGTTACGTTTAACGGCAACTGCTTCTGCGATCCGATTGTCCGAATCGACGGTAATGACTTGTCCGTTTAAAAATACAACATCAGCAAACATACGATCACCTCTTATTTTTCTATAAACAAGTTCTAATGACTATGCTTTGTGGGGTTCTAGTTTTTCAGCCAATTCAGCCTACAAAACGTAATTGATTTCTACTAAGCTTCTACTTGAGTCATAGAATCAGCATCAATTATACTGTTTGAGAGATAATTAAAAACCAATGCAATAAACATTTTTCCGATGTACAACATTGACTCTTCATCTACATCAAATTTCGGATGATGATGCGGATATATCGCATTCATCGCCGGATTCCCACCTCCCACATAGAAAAATGTTCCAGGAACCTTCTGTAGATAAAAGGAGAAATCTTCCATTCCTGTTAACGTATACGGCGGGATTTGTATCACTTTTTCCTCTCCCAGAAGATTTTTTGCTAACTTGTCCGCTTTTATTGTTTCATCCGGATGATTCCACAAAGTGGGATATCCTTTCTCATACTTAAATTTCACAGTGGCTCCTGCGGCTTCGCAGGTGGATGTTGCAATTTGCCCAATGGCTTTTTCTATCAAATCTTGAACGCTTTCCTCGAAGGTTCGTACCGTTCCGGTAATTTTAGCCGTGTCGGGAATGACATTAGAAGCCTGTCCGCTTTGAAAAGAACCAACCGAGACAACAACTGTTTTAGATGGATCAACGCGGCGGCTGACGATTTGCTGCAAATTGAGCACCAGTTGGCTGCCCACCACAATTGGATCTACCGTCAAATGAGGAGCTGCTCCATGCCCGCCTTTCCCATAAATCTCAATTTCAAATGTATCCCCGGCCGCCATTATATATCCCTCTCCAACTGCAACCATACTAAGCGGGAGAATGGAAGATACATGGGCTCCATAAATGACATCGACTCCATCCAGACAGCCATCTTCAATCATGGGCTTTGCTCCTCCTGGAATTACCTCTTCCGCAAACTGATGGATAAAGACAACATTTCCTTCGAGCTCATCCTTCACTTCGCTTAATACTTTGGCTACTCCAATCAAAGCAGCTGTATGAACATCATGGCCGCAGGCATGCATCACCCCAGAAATACGGGACTTGTATTCCACGTCTTTCTCGTCTGATATCGGCAATGCATCGAAATCCGCCCGCAGCGCTACTGTTTTGCCCGGTTTCCCTCCTCTTAAGATTCCAACTACTCCTCTTCCGCCAACTTCAGTTCTTACTTCCAATCCCAAGTTTGTTAATACATCAGCGATCTTTTTTGGGGTATTTACCTCATGGAAGGATAGTTCGGGATACATATGAAGATCTCTGCGAAATCTAACCAACTCCGGATATACCTCTTGAAGTCTACTAAATAAGTTTTTTAGCATCATTACCACCCCGTTATTTGTTATAGCATTAATCCATCGGATTGCTGATATTCGTGATCAACATTTCCGTTCCACCTTACTAAATTTGTATTCCCATTAGCCAAAGACCACTATTTTACTTTGACATTCGACTGTATTTGATCAGTCACGTCCACGTGAGAAACATGATTGCTGTTTCGAATGGTTAGTCCGAACAGCGCGGAGGACAAACCATTCGCAATTAAGAACCAGAAAGCGCCGTCGTAAGAACCTTTTAATGCTGAGATGAGTACACCCATCATGATCGGTGCAATGAATCCACCAATCATCGATCCCAGATTCATAATTCCAATCGCGGAACCAATCACACTCTTGTCAAACAATTTGTGAGGGAGTGCGTATACTGCACTAAACACAAAACCATAAAAGATTGATGACAGTGTCAAATAGGTAAAGACCATTCCAACATTAGGTGCGAAGAGTGCTAAAAATAAAAATACTGTGTAAAAAAGTCCATTCATTAAAAAGTACATTTTCTCCCTACCGGAAAATCTGACCAGTAACCAACCACCCGCTGCCGTTCCGAGAGTTGCGGCCGTAGTCGGAAGGAGTCCCAACAACCCTGCGGAAACCAAATCTAAATGGCGTTCTGTTACCATATACATAGGCAACCATGAAGACGTGCCCCACGAAGCAATGCTGATTGAAAACCACGTTAGGACCAATGCCCATGTCTGACGAATTTTCAATAAAGAGAGCATGGAATCCTTGTTTACTGGTTGTTGTTCTTTTGCTTCTTCCAATTGAATCGGACTCCGAATGTATTTCCAAAGCAGTACTCCAATAATCACACCTGCTGCTCCAAGAGCAAAGAACACGTTCCTCCAGCCTAACCAGATCAGGAGTGTTGGCACAAGAACACCCGTAATTAGACCGCCAAACGAATTCGATGACATTAAGATGGACTGTGCCTTACCTCGTTCTTTCTGAGGGAAATACTCAGCGATGGCTTTTGCACAGGCAGCAGGATATCCCCCCTCCATAATTCCGAACAAAAAACGAATCACGATTAAAGCGGTAAACGACCAAGCGAAACCGGTGGAGACTGTAAAAAGCGACCAGAGGACAATAGAAAAAATAATCACCCTTCGGTAACCCAACTGATCTGTCAGCCAGCCGGCCGGAATTTGCATGATGGCGTAAGCCAAGAAGAAGGCGCTGATTACTGTTCCCGTGGCGGCCGGACTAAGATTGAATTCTTGACCGATCGGTACCACAGCAAGAGTCATAACTAACCGGTCCATATAAGAAACCATATAACCCACAAATAGGAGAGACAAAATGAACTTCCTGTTGTCCCCTTGAACAGCCATACGCTTCACAAATCATAACCTCCCCTTAATGATGCCCAGCAAATAATGGATTGCAGCTTGCACCAAGTTTCTGTAAAAAGGCAACTTCCTCTTACGACAGTTCTTCAATTTAGTTCTTTACGAATTTACTAACTCAAGTGCATTATTTTTTGTTTTCTTATGGATCTCATTACCTCCTTTACACCAAATTGTTTATGCAAGTTTTATGCCAAGAAAAAGATCACTTTACAATGAAAAAAGGACGTAAACGGGTTTATTTATGTGAATTTTCTAAATATTTAGAGTATAATTTTTATGAATCGATTCAAATGAATCGAAATTGAATCAACGCTACTCAAAATAATGATGAACTTTGAATTATTTTCGATTCAAAATAAACGGTGGATCCATCCGTTATCAAAGGAGAGACAAGTGATGAATCAGAATATGTCAACCATCGAACCGGAATATTTATTCAAAATCATGAACTTCATGAATAAACCTATTTATATAACCGATAAGAACGGTATGATTCTTTTTGTTAGCGACATGAGCTGTAAGCTGATTGGGAAAAAGAAAGAGGAGCTAATCGGAAAAAACGTCTCACAATTGGAAAAAGAGGGGTTCTTCAAGCCATCTGTTGCAAAAATAGTTTTAGATAAGAAACAAAATGTCAGCGTCATTCAACAAGGTGGAGAAGGAACAGGGGTAATTACAGGACATCTCATATTGGACAAGAATGATGAACCAAAATATGCAGTCACATTGGGTTATGATATTCCAGATTTCGTCGGTTACAGTTCTCAAATTAAAATTGAAGAATTGGATTCTGCTTTTCGGTATTATTTACAAGAATTACAAAAACTCAAAGCGAAACTTGTACGGACCAAAGAAGTCCCTTTTTTTATCGGACAAAGCCGGGTCTATGATATGCTCAAGGAAACAATTGAAAAAGTTGCCTGTGTGGAAACGACCGTTCTTATTACAGGGGAAACAGGTGTTGGAAAAACGCTTATAGCGGAACGTATTCATCATCTGAGTGACCGGAAAGATCGTCCGTTTATCCATCTTAATTGCGCAGCGATTCCGGAATTGCTCCTGGAATCCGAACTGTTCGGCTATCAAAAAGGAGCGTTTACCGGAGCAAATGCGAACGGCAAAACCGGACTTGTCAAACTTGCGGAAAAAGGCACCCTTTTCTTAGACGAGATTGGCGAACCTCACATTCTTTACAACCCAAACTCCTTCAATTGCTGCAAAATAAAACGTACATGCCGATTGGAGCTTCCCAAACGGTAAAAGCCGATGTGCGTATCATTGTAGCCACCAATTGTAATTTGGAGGATATGGTCAAAGAAGGAAAATTCCGGGCTGATTTATATTATCGCCTCCATATTTTACCGATCCGCATACCCTCGCTTCGTGAGCGGAAGGAAGACATCTTTTGTCTCCTTCAGTATAATTTGGAGAAGTTTAATTACTTGCATAACCATAAACGAGTGCTTTCTACAAAAGTGGTCGAAGTGCTTCAAAACTATCATTGGCCTGGAAATGTACGGGAATTGGAAAATATAATTGAGCAGCTTGTCATTATGGCAAAAGAGAATGAAGTTGCAATTCAGGATTTGCCAAAACGCTTGATCGATTCAGTCTGCGAAGACGTTTCTACCTCTTTAAATGCAGGAAATTCTTTACATGAAGTTTTGGAAAGCGTCGAAAAAAGAATGATCACACAAGCATTCCATCATCATAAAACAACCCGCGATGCGGCAAAAGCACTGGGCGTTACTCAGTCATTATTTATGCGCAGGTTGGCGAAATATGCGATTACAAAAGAAGAAAAATAAGCTGGAACGGTAGATGCCGCCGTAACTGATAAAAATGTTAGGAAACCTTGACAGTGTGAGGGACCAACCCAAAGTCATGCTTTGTTGCAATAAAAAAGCACTTAACCCCTAGGTAAAGTGCTTTTTTCAATTTTTTACCTCATTCGCTTTATGCATTCTCCTTATTCTGGAGATGACGCTGCCAACCAGGCTTTCATTATTCTTTAATATCCCACTGTGGATTCCAAACGACTTCCCAAAGGTGTCCATCAGGGTCTTGAAAGTGTGCAGAGTACCCTCCCCAGAAAGTGTCATGTGCCGGATCGTTTATGATCGCGCCAGCTTTTTTTGCTTTTTCCAACACAATATTCACTTCCTCTTTACTACCTACATTGTGACCAAGGGTAAATTCAGTAGGACTTTTCGGAGACAAAGGAACCTTGGCCTCATGCGCTATATCCTTTCGACTCCAAATGGCAAGCTTTAGGCCTTCTTGCAGGTCAAAAAAGGCAACGGCTCCATGCTCAAATTCTTTGCCCACTATTCCTTCAGTTTGAAATCCAAGGCCTTTCCGATAGAATTCCAGCGATTTTTCCAAATCATCCACACCTAATGTAATTACAGTAATACGTGGTTTCATGATTGCCCCCCTTCTTACTTACTTTCTCCTTCTATTGGTTACCAATGCATGTAGTTCAAACCAGATCAAAGTAAACAAATTTTTTGTCAATCTAAAATGATCGAATTAAACGAGTCCTAATAAATGAGTCCCTCCTTTATACACTTGGTTAATTTTAACATTCCCCATCTTTTTTTCCATTAATTTTACTAATCCATTTTATTGGTATTTTAAGTGTAAAATAACTCTCTACCTACTTTAACCGCTCTTTATCCATTAAAAAGTCCCTCTCGATTGAGAGGGGCCTTTAATGGATGGCCCTTAATCTTCGAGCTCCTTTTTCTTGTTCAAGAGTAGGAGGTATTCCCTAACCAATTCCTCTTTTTCCTCTTCCTTCATAACACTGGACAGTTTCCCAAGTGTCTCGATGATTTGCACTTCAATCATAAGAAGTTCAGCCTGTTTATCTTGATTACCATCTTTAAGCGTAGCCGATTTAGTTGATTTCTGATTGATAGCACTTACTCTCGGAGGTTCATCTTCAAATGAAAGTGAATGTGTTGCAAGCGATTGGATCAATGAACGATCATGAGTCACAAAAACGATGGTTCCTGGATACGCCTTTAACACATCGGTTAAAGCCTCTTTAGTTTGAATATCCAGGTAATTTGTAGGTTCATCCAAAACCAATACATTATAGTTTCCCAAAAAAACTTTTGCTAGGGAAGCCCTGACTCTTTCCCCACCGCTTAAAAGTGATACTTGTTTGTGAACATCATTTCCTTTAAAAGCTAATCGTGATAATAGCGTACGAATAAATGCTTGATTGTAGGGACTGTCCTCCAATATATTTTCAAGAACCGTTTTACTTTCATTCAAATTTTCTTGTTGTTGGGCAAAAAATCCAATCTTTGCTGGCTTCGCGACATATAAATCTGAGTGCCGCTCCACTATCTTTTTCAATAATGTCGTTTTTCCTGAACCATTTTGACCATTGATGGCGAGTCTGCAAGCTAGGGGGACATCTCCAAAAATATGTTGTTTCAGCATCCTTGAACCGACTTTCAGGAAACAGCCATTAAATCGAATGACCCTTTTGCTATGCAAAGATGGAAATTCTGAAATATCAAAGATTATAGGGGAATCTTCCCTCGGTTTTTCTTTTTTTGCTAATTTTTCGATTCTAGTTTCAATCGCTTCAGCAGAACGGTTCAATTTCGCCTTCTGTTTCCCGGAGCTCCGTTTATGGAGCCTTGCTTCTGAATTGCCCATTCGTTTAGGGGCTTTCCTAATTGAATCAGATTTGGCTTGGAGGTTTTGTGCAGCCTGTTTCAACCGATTCTTTTCACGGGTGTACTCTTCATATTGCTTATTTTCCATTTCTGTTTTTGCTTGCTTTTGTTTGATATACGCTTCGTAATTCCCTTCATATACAGTTACCTTGCCTTGCTCGACTTCCCATATTGTTGTACACAGATGATTTAAGAAAGTTTTATCATGTGAAGTAAGCAAAATAGCGCCATTAAAAGACTTTAAATCCTTTTCCAATTGTTCAATTCCGGATATATCCAAATGGCTGGTAGGTTCATCCGCAATCAATACATCCGCATTGGAAGACAGAGCTGCGGCGATTTTTCTTCGAGTAAGTTCTCCGCCGCTTATGATTTCTTGATTCTCATTGGGCAGTTTCCATATGCTCGTTAACTCCCCGCTTATTTCTTGTTCAGTTTCTTCAATTTGCGGGATATAGCCGACTGTTCCATAGCTCTCTATATGACCGGTATCGGGTTCCCTCATGCCCGCTAGAATAGAAAGCAAGGTCGTTTTACCTTCTCCATTCCTACCAACCAAACCAACACGGTCATGGCTGTAAAGATGAAGTGCATCAACGGAAAGAACTTCACGGTTCCCGTAACTTTTCTTTAAATCATTCGCTTTTAAAAATAACATGAAAAATCCCCCTCTATTTTTCTAGAGAGAGATCGCCTGTTACTAAATTAATATACATAAACCAAATATATCTCATCTGATTTGATAACAGATAAAGCAGTTGTATATAAATTAGTACCTATAAACGAACAGACGAATCCCATCTCTAAACATAATCATAAAAAATCTCACAAGGGTATCTAAAAAGAGTATTGTTCAAATGAAATAGTGATTTACTTTACTCACCAATAAATCCGGTAAGCAAACAAAGTGACGCGTATTTTCATTGAACATATTTAACCGATTACACCCATTGATATAGATTTAGATTTACTGTTTATTTGATAAGATTACTGCTTCATTGTATGAGGTACCTTTTCCTTCCAATGTAATGAATTAATGATTGCATATTATTCATATGTTTGTAAAGCCATTTTATTCCTTTTTTTTGATTGATGCTCATAAAAAAGTGAGAGAATTAATTGGGCTCAACATGGACATGAACATCATATACTCCATGATCTTTCATCATCACTTTCTCTACATGCGTCGCTATATCATGTGCTTCTTTAATATCCAAGGTAGAATTGACAAGGATGACAACATCAATCACTTCATTATTCCCGTAATTTCTCCCTTTAATTTCTTTTATCCCCTTGACTCCATCCACATTTGTAATTACATCCTTATATAGATGAATTTTATTTTCATCAAATCCGTCTGAAAGTTCATGCGAGGCTTGAATGAAAATCTCCCAGGCTGTTTTGCATATTAATAATCCAACAATGATGGCAGTAAGGGAATCCAGCCAAGGCATATTTAATTGGGAACCAAAAATCCCAATAGCTGTTCCGATACTTACCCAAGCATCCGAGATATTATCTTTTGAAGCTGCCATAACGGCTTTACTATTAATTTTTATAGCAAGCTTTTTATTATATCGGTATACAAAATACATGGCTATTGCTGATAAAACACCTACATACCCTGCAATAATGTCAGGTGATTCCTTTCCACCTTTAAGCATGGAAGCAACGGCGTCTATTAAAACTTGTACACCAACAGCAAACATGATGAATGAAGCTACCATCGAAGCAATCGTTTCGCTTTTCCAATGACCATAACCATGATCTTTATCGGGGGGTCTTTGAGCTAACCTTAAACCGATCAGCACGGCAATGGACGCGACAATATCAGTCGTGTTGTTCAAACCATCCGCTTTCAAGGCCGCTGAGTCGCTTATGTATCCTATAACCAGTTTCATTATTGATAGACAAATATAAGCAATTATACTAATGATTGCACCACGTTCGCCTAATTTGAGGTCATTATATTTTTGTTCTTCCATTCAACTTCCCCCCACAATTAAGTACCTGAATATCATATCAACTTAAAAATGGGTGGGTCTATAGCAACCTTTTTGTATCGCTTTATATAAGTAAGTGATATATAACTATGTTGCATAAGGCAAACTATCTGAAAAGAAAAACATTGATGAACCCTTGTCAAAATCCCCGGATGTTAACGCCGCATAAATAATGAATTAAGTGAGATTTATATCGTTTTTTCAACTTTAAAACAAAATAAAGTTCCGCTTTCGTTTGATTGCAAATTATATTTTATATTTAGTGTTTTAGCTATATCCTCAATTATTTTTAAGCCAAGCCCCTTACTTTTACTATCGATATCAAAACCAATTCCATTATCCTTGATACTGAGTCCATTATTTTCAATGGTAATCACAAGTTTATCAGCCCTCGAGTGATTCAACACATTTTGGAAAACGTTATCGAATAACCTTTGAAGCCACAAGTCATTACTTATCCATTCCAACTCTCCATTTAATGGATGATAAATTAATTCAATACCATGCATGTTATACAAATAACCCCATTTTTTAACCATCATTTCTATTAAATCGTGCATGTTCACTTCATCATTTAAGATATAAGAATTATCTAACGCATCTGTGGATTGAATATTATATTCATTTGTTAATTCGGAAATATAATCAATTTGTTGATATAGTGAAAGTGGAACTTGATCCGTATATTGACCTTCTAAATAAAACAATTGTAATCTTATTGCTGTTAAAGGTGTATTGATGTCATGCCTTAATTTATTTAAGAGTTCCTTTTTCATTTCCTCCTGGTGTTTTAGTTCCAATTCCCGATAGGTCGTTCTTTCTATTAATAAGTTCACCGATTTAGTTAATTTCCCGATTTCATCATTGCTTTTAATCTCTAATATATTCGGAATCTCCTTATCACTAGCTAAATTCCTGATGGTTTCATTCAATATATTTATTTTATTTAATAGCGAGTTAATAGATTTGGAAAATAAGAAGGCTAACAATAATAATGATAAAATGAATACCCCAAGCATTGTAGGATATGCAAATGATTCATGAAAAGGAATGTCATCATTTGTGGTTTTAAAGGCCAAGTCATAAATTACTGACATAAGGATACTGATTAACAGTAATATAAATGGCACGCTAATAACGGCGATAAATAATAATAGCTGGTATTTTTTCTTTAATTTCATTTTTTTATATAGGTATTCAATCTATACCCTTCTCCATATATATTTTGGATGATCTCACCGGTGTTATCATTGATTTTTGTTCTAACTTTTTTTATATGTACATTAATGATATTTTGATTCCTATCCTCGAGCTGCCATAAATGTTCAAAGAAATGTTCTTTCGTTAAGATCCGATCCCTATTTTCATATAAATAGAAAAATATTTTACGCTCTATCGCAGTAAAAACCACTTCATTATGCAAGTCATTATTGAATACCTTTTTATGTTCGGCATCTATATATATATGCTTAATTTGCGTGAAAGTACCATATTGATGATCCAGCAATTTCTGCATTCTTAGTAATAGCTCCCTAGGATCAAAGGGCTTAGTCATATAATCCTCACCAATTGTCAAACCTTGGAGTTTGCTTTCCATATCATTTCGGGCGGATAGAAAAATAACTGGAATATTTAAACCTAGACTTTTTACTTTCTTTGTAATTTGATAGCCATCATCTCCTGGCAGCATAACATCCATAATGACTAAATCCATCTCATGGATTATATCTATAATATCTTTTCCTTCTTTCACCCAACGTACATTGTATTTTTCGCGTTGCAAAATTTTTTTCAATAAATCACCAATCATCAAATCATCTTCAACAATTAAAATATTATATCTTTTCATCATAAAGCCTTTCTTTATTCATTTGATAAATTCCATGGCAAGATCATATATCTCATCTGGCACATATAAATAAATGCTGTGCGTCCCTTTCAGTTTTATTACATCCGCTTTTAATAGTTTCTCTGCAAACTCCTCATAATCTTCATTTTTTTGTTTTGTATATTTTGAATCCTTATTTTCATCGGCAATCGCATCTAAAAATAAAATGGGTGTTCCTTTTGGAATCGGCAAGTTAACTGATTTTTTCCCATTACTGTAACTCTGTAAAAGCTCTTGCTCCATATCATCATTAAAAAACTGTTTATATGATAGTGCTTTATACACTTCCTTTTCATGGTCACTTAAGAATGATTGCCGAATCACTTCGGGATTATAAACAGCAGAAGGAACAAGACGATGCAAACCCATTTTCGTTAAAATATTCACTCCTCTTACAGTCAATGAATCTACCATACCCATTTTATGAGTTACATATTGGTGCGGTAAACCAATATCCAAAGCAATGATTCCCTTTACTTCACTTGGGTATTTTTGTGCCCAGTAAATAGCTTCGATACCTGATACTGAGTGTGGAACCAAATAATAAGGAGGTTTATTTCCACTTTCCATCAACGATTTCCTGCTTTGTTCCAATATTGTATCAATATCCCTATCATCGTGAAAAACATCACTGTATCCATATCCAGCTCTTTCAATGACTGCAATCTTATTTTCTTTTGCAAACTTACTATATAGTCCTTTCAATTCATAAACAGGAGCAGCAATCCCGGAACCGGACATAAAAACGTATGTATCCTCACCGCTGCCTTCCGTATATACATTAATTTCTTTGTTATTAAAATTAACGGATGTTCCTTCACTAATTAATGAAGACTCCTTGCCCTTTTGATAATTATGGTAAATAAAAACAGCTATTGCTACAAAAATGATAATAACAATCAAGGTAAAAAATATATTCTTTGATACTTTCAACATTTTCCTCATAGAGAAAACCCCTTTCAAGTGATACTGAAAGGATATATGTTAAAAATAAATTTCTAATAAATTTTCTTTGTATATTTTCACTTTTACTTTTAATAACAGTGAATTTCATTAGAAAAAGGCTGCTCCAAAGCAGCCCAAACTATTGAAGGAAAGTCTTTCCGAATGAAGTAATAGCATCCCTCCACCATATTCCTAAGGATAAATAATATTATATGTAGGTTTAATCACTCCGTTTGGATATTGTTTCATTTCAACTAAATCTAATTTTAGACTTGGCTTAACGCTGCCGAAAAGAGGGATGCCTTCACCGATTATGACTGGATTCACTTTCAGCACCAATTGATCAATGAGTTTATGTTTTAATAGCGTTCCAGCCAATTCTCCTCCCCCGCAAAGCCATAGCTTTCCGTCACTTTGCTTCTTGAGATTTTCAATAAACGCAACGGCGTTTCCGTCGATAAGTTCTACCTCCTCATTCGATTCAAACTGAAGAGAGCTCGAAAATATATAATGTTTCAAGCCCTTATAACCCGGTTCACCCGGTTTAGCTCCGAATTGAAATCCAAATTCATATGTTTTACTTCCCATCAACACCGCTTCATATTGCTGGATATCGGATAAAAAGTCTGGGACATGATCTCCTTCAAATAAGAAAAAGGATTGATTGATATTCCCATCCAACATTGCTTGATCGGCAATGAAATTGTCCAGTGAAACCGCTACATGATATACCAATTCTGCCACTTAGTCATCCCTCCAATAGTGATTACACATTTTACACGAACAACGAGTGTCCTATAACTATCAGATAACCATATCCATTATTCTTTTGATATGGTCTTCATTTATTTCGACACCCACTTGCGTACATAGGTATTTATTTAGTCTAAGGAATTCTGGGGTCATACATCTCAACGTTTTAATAATTTCATTTGAATCGCGGCCACAATCCCAACTTTCCAATAGGGATAATTGCTTTCCAGCTAATATACTTCTTTTGCCTTCGATTTTTGTCCATACTCCATAGGGTCCGTCTACATGTTCTTCGATTTCCATATACCACCCAGACACAATCAGCCACCGTATCTTATCAAGATTGGATAGTGCATATAACATTTCTCTTCTCATGACGGCTCTGTAGGTTTCATGGACAAAGGCAAGCAGCTTTCCTCTCCAATGTTCAACTTCATCCGGTGAAGGTTTATACACTTGTTTTGCGGATTCATTAATAACATGACTCATAATATTAAAAGGATCATAAAGAACTTACCTCTTTTAACCAAATGGAGGGTACAATTTCCTCAGGTGCGTGATACCAGCTATCCACTTTCACAAATGTATCATAATGAGTGACGACATACGGTGAGGAAGGATTGTAGTCTTCGTGAAAGGAAACATCACCCCAATTATTGGCTCTATCCCTTTTTCCCTTTAAAAATTCCGCTTTCCGTTTTGGAATAACAATGGTGTGCAAATCTATATCAGAGTAGTTATCATGGTTTCCTTTTGCTAATGAACCGGCTATGTAAATAGCCAAAACGCCAGGATCTGCTGATAAATCTTTTAATGCATTTACCAAAAGAATATCTCGTTGTTTCGGTAAAAATGCATCTCTTTCTATATGTTTGCTAACAAATCCCGCACACAAAACCATCTCCTTTTTTTGTAAAACCATCAAAGTAATATATATTCGTGAATCAAGAATAGAATCCCTTCCGAAGAATTGCCGTGTCTGTGATATATACCGCTTCTTACCTCCTTGTTTTCTTGGCGGATATCCAGGAACCGCTTTACCTGGCATCTATCCATGTTCTCACCAATGTGGTATTATTTTGAATATTAAGTTAAAAGGAGGCATCATTTCATGTTTCTTGCAAAAACTCCCGAACCACCCTATTACGCTTGTATTTTCACTTCTCAAAGAAGCGATAAGGATGCCGCAAGCTACAATTCAACCGCGGAATTCATGGATGAACTTGCCGCTCAACAAGATGGCTATTTAGGAGTCGAAAGCGTAAGAGATCAAAACGGGTTAGGAATTACCGTATCCTATTGGAAGTCCCTGGATGCCATAAAGCTTTGGAAAGAAAATGCCGCTCACAAAAAGGCACAAGAAAAAGGTATGAAAGATTGGTACTCGTCATACTCAACCCGAATTTGCAAAGTTGAAAGAGATTATACAAGTAAGTGAGGAAACTAAGATTTCATGTACATAGATGGTTTTTCTCGAAATTTTCAGCTATAGAAAAAGACTGCTTTTTAGCGGTCTCGGACTGTAGAGAAAACTCGAAGAAAAGTGAGTTTGCCTGCAGTTTTTTTAGGGGTATGTACAAATTGAACGTTGATTTCCTCTCCAGGCACTCGCTTTCCGCGGGCAGTTAAACTGACTTTCATTCAATATACCTTCGGGATTTGTTTAATTTTAGGCAAAAATTCAAAGGGAGTTTCAAAAGTGGTTCGGAATATTTTAATTCCAAACCACTTTTGTCGACAAACTGAGACCGCCTTTTTAGCGGTCTTCACAATGAATTAAAAGGTCACTAAATCTTCTTTTATGAGTGAGTACATATATAAATCATCGAATTTGCCACATGTATATTCATAATGCCTTAGCAATCCTTCTCTTCTAAATCCTTGTTTTTCCACGAGTTTTTGGGATGGGTGATTATCGGGTTCAATTAAAGCTTCAATCCTTTCCAGGTGAAAGTGGCGATAGCCATACATAACAACAGCTTCCAATGCTTCACTAGCAATGCCTTTTCCCCAATGATCTTTACATAAATCATATCCAATTTCAGCTCGATGATGCTTGGTGACCATATTCAGAAAACCGCAACTTCCTATAACCTTACCGGAATCTTTTAATGTAATTCCCCATCTGATTCCCGTACCTTCCTGGAATATAGATTCGTACCATTTAATTTCATCCCATACGTCATTTACTGTTTGGCACGGATCTAATCCCATTGGCTTCACTACATCTATATCAGATAAATATTTAAACATATCACCCGCGTCTTCTATTGTTACTTCCCTTAAGATCAATCGTCGTGTTTCAATAAGCGGAAATTCCTTCTCCATCCACTTTCCCTCCCCCAAAGTCCCTTTTCCATACGTTACTGATTTAATCATTACCTAATTAAAGCCGATAATCAACGCTTTATTGTATAAAGAAATAATGATAATAGCTAAAAGGCGTCCCTACTTTCGTAGAGACGCATTTTTTCCGTTTACTTGATTCCTTCATTTATAGAATTCGTTTCCTTTACTGCTGAAATCATTAAAAACTTGGGCCTTCGATTTTCATCGTTCATTTCAGGAACACTTTTTAACAATTCATCAGAAGGCATCGGATCATACGCTGAAACCAGCACCAATCAAGTCATTTATCTATGTTGAGATCGTACGATGATACTTTAATTCGTTATCGGTTAAGAAGGTTGTTTCTCTCACACCTTCGAATTGATAATTGTCAACTGGCCAATGCAAATGATTTCCGCGATCATCTACATACCAAGCTTGTTCTTTGCGGGAAGTAAAGATTGGATGTTCAACCGAGAAAACAAAAGTTTTGTTAAGTCAAAGAGGGATAATTTTTTCTTATTATTATTACAAAACAACTTAAGCACCAATAGTGTTTAAAATTCAATATGAGGAAAAAAAAAACAGCCATTAATATTGTTGTCTTTTATTTTGACAACAATAAATAGGCAGCCCTGTTTTGTTGTCCATCATTGTCCATATAGGACGCTTCCCACCCTTTGTACATAGTCTGAAAGGGTAAACAAAAAAGGAGGATTTCTTGAATGTATAATTATAATTACGCTTATTACCCTAATAATGTGCATTATTATATAGATGGAGAACGAATACCTGGCCCGGGCGGTAGTCAATGGGACGGACACGGTGGTGGCCATGGCGGTGGCCAATGGGACGGACACGGTGGTGGTCATGGCGGCGGTCATTGGGACGGACACGGTGGTGGTCATGGCGGCGGTCATTGGGAACACGGACAATGGATTCCACGCTGTAGGAGAGTATGGGCTCCCGGATTTGGTTGGACTTGGATTTGTAGGTGGTGAAAAAAAGACAGCTTATGGCTGTCTCTTTTTTTGCTTTTTCTTCGTTTTGTCCAATAACTCCAATTACCAGTATGCTTGTTTTCCTACCTCCCCATCTGAAGTTCAAATTACTGCAAACAAAACCCTTCATATTGATATTGATCTTAATCCCTTTCGACAATTAGTTGTAATTTCAACAAGATAATTCGTACAATTTAGGACTTATCTCCTGATGTCCTTTAAAAGAATAAGTCTTTTTTACCCATCCTTAATAAGTTATCGAGAAGATAAGCAAACTATACCATATTGCAGCTATACGGAATCTACCTAGGCTTAGTTCGCTACAAATTAATCCAGGTAGTTAAAAAGGATAAATGATATCGCTTAATCAAAATTTAATGGGGTGAATGTTTTATGAGAATGAAAAAAGCAATAATAGGTCTCTCACTCTTATGTATGATTGTTCCTGGTATTGCCAAATCGGCTGATTCCGTTGCTGAAAATAATCGAAGCAATATCGTAGCAAATTGGAAATTCACAAAACAACATGTTAAAAGCGGTACAATCGATAAAGGTAATTTAATTATAGAAGATACAAGCAAACATGGAAACGATTTAGAGTTAGTGACGATAGGTGATCCTGCCTCGCCTGAATTAAAAAATATGATTCAATGGTCTGAAGAAGATTATCATGATCAAGAAAAAGTGGATAGCTTGAAGTTCGCTAACTATGAAAACGCCCCTTCAGGTAGGTATTTCAAAACCAAAAAGAATGCACCTATCAATTCGGAGAAATTCGATAAGGGTTTTACCATTGAAGCGATTTTTAAGTTGCCAAGTGATTCCAAGAGTGTCATGGGGCTTTTTTCTAGACAAGGACAGGCGGCCGATCTTAATAAAATGGAAGGCGAGAAAAAAATCCTTTCTGCTTTAACTGTATCCAGTGATCAAAAAATCCACTGGACAAGTCATCCATCTAATTTAAATTATAATGTAAGCAATTGGTCTCGATCTTTAAACGCTGAGGAATGGTACCATTTGGCAGTTGTTAATGATGGTAACACGACGACTTTAACTTTGAATGGCATAAGTGATTACGGAAAATCAGAAAAAGTAATAGGTATTGCAGCAGTTAATGGTAAAGGCTGGAACATCGGAGCATCTGAGTGGGGAAATAAGTTTAATGCACTATTCAAAGGGAATATCCAGGAAATACGAATTGCTAATAAGGCTTTAACCGAAAAAGAATGGCTTGTGCAGGATGCCCGTGACGATGAACCATTCGAAGGATCAAACAAAGCTTTACCCTTTCTAAAGAATAAAAAGAATTATAATTTTCTTTTTGTACCAGATACCCAGAAATATTCAAGCCAAAATCCAGAGATATTTAATAGCCAAATGAACTGGATTTCCAATAACACCAAGAAGAACAATATTATCATGAATACATTTGTTGGGGACATAGTCGATAGTGATTTAGAAAAACAATGGCAGAATTCCCTCGGTGCCATTTCCCTCTTGGATAAAAAGGATGTTCCATATATGATGGCGGCCGGGAATCATGACTATGCGGCCGGGGACCCTTTCTTAACACATTA
The DNA here is from genome assembly GCF_006680105.1 of Bacillus sp. B4EP4a. Taxonomy (NCBI): domain Bacteria; kingdom Bacillati; phylum Bacillota; class Bacilli; order Caryophanales; family Bacillaceae; genus Bacillus; species Bacillus sp. B4EP4a. The sequence continues at coordinate 16,705 of NZ_VHIK01000067.1, read as the reverse complement.
TGGGCCGCAGCGTTTTTTGAATAAAAAATACTATAAGGGGTCGTCTCCCTCTGGGTATAGCTCATATGCAATCGCTAAGGCAGGGAGTTATGAATACTTAGTTTTAATAGTGGATATGAAAAATCTGCATAAGGACCTGGAATGGTCAAAAAAGGTTCTGGATCAGCATAAAGATAAACCGACAATCCTTGTCTCACATGATATTATATTTCCGAAGGTTAAGGATGATAAAACCATCGCCGTCGAGTCGTCTAATGGCCGGCTGATTTGGGATGAACTTGTAAAGGACCATAATCAAGTGTTCATGACGGTTAATGGACATTATTTTGGGATAGCACATCGGGTAAAACAAAATTCAGCAGGAAATGATGTCATTCAAATGCTGGTCAATTACCAAACGAATTATCGAGGGGGTAATGGCTGGCTAAGACTTGTAGAATTTGATGAAAAGAAAAATGTATTGGTATTCCGAACCTATTCGCCCTTTGTCGACGAAATGTCTAAAAAAGAAAAATCCTATATCGATTATAAATTTTTAACAGGTGAAAATAATTCATTTAAATTGGATTGGGACTTTAAAAATAGATTTAATTTTAAGTAATTAAAAGAGGAGGAAAAAATCCAATTCCCCAGGTGTAACTGATTGATCTCAGCAACCTGGGTGAATTCCTTTATTGGGTGCCCTCCTATGTGTTGAGTCGTTCAAGAAGGATAAACGTTCATTCTTCATGATGAATTTAAAATGCTGCGATTTTTTCCAGTTGGTTTAAAGAACTATCATGCTGCTTTTTTCATTACTGATTTATACTTTCCGAACCCATTAACGACAAGAACCCCTAATATCGCAATTCCGCCGCCAATGACTGAAAGAGTACTAGGCACTTCCCGCAGCCAAACCCAAGCGACGAAAATGGCAATCACAGGTTCAAGGTATAACAAACTGGAAACGGAACTGGCTTTTCCTAATGATAGTGCGACTGCCCAAGTTACATAACCGATGGCTGCAGGGAAAATACCAACAAAAATCGCTGATAAATGACCTTCCATTGTAGCATGTTGAATTTCTTGAAATAGCCCAGGAAAAAATATGAAAAAGGGTATTGTACCGATCCATGTGAAATAGGCTGTCAATTCAATCGGATTATAGCGGCTAAACAGTGGCTTTTGGAAAACAAAAAACACTGCAGAAGCAATAGCAGACATCAGCACTAAAAAGGCACCTTCAGAAATATTCAGGGAAGGGCCTGCAGTACCTAATGTTATTAAGGTGATCCCTATGAATCCTATGCCTAAACCAATCCAACCGAATAGGCCGAGGCGTTCTTTTAAAACGAATGCAGCAATGATCGCGATGAAGACAGGTGCTGAACCAATCAGCATTCCAGCCGTTCCCGCCGAAACGGTTTGTTCCCCGAATGTAACCCCGATATGATAAATACTAATACCAATAAATGCAAGGATCGATATCCTCAGCAAATCCTCTTTTTTCGGGAGTCGAAATTTCACCCCAGGCCATAGAGCATAAAGGACAAAAATCCCTGATGCTATAAGATAACGAACAAGTACCAAATGGCCGGCTGAATACCCGCCATGTAAGCTTGCACGAATAGCAGCGAATGTAGATCCCCAAATAATAACTGTAATAGATGCCAATAAAAACGCCTTAGTGTTCAAAACCTATTCCTCCCAACCAATCACTATAAACTGAAGGTATCATGGATACGTGAGAACTTCAATAAAATTTCTATCTTGCTGTGAAGTGGAACAGTAAAATAACGAATAAGAGTACATTCCGAGATGTAATCATCGCTGAAGAAATCCCCTTCCATATGGGATTGAATTGGAAATCTTCATTTAAAGATGGAATAGGTTTGAAAATTATGCTAAACAAAAGGTGCTTCGTATAGGAAGCACCTTTTGTTCAGACTGCAGACAAACTCGATATTAAGATTACCTACATTTTTTTGAGGGAGTGTAAAATATGAACGTTGATTTCCACTCCAGGCACTCGCTTTCCGCGGGCGTTCCGGGAGCCTCCTCGGCGCTCTTGGCGCCTGTGGGGTCTCCCTTGGACGCGCTTTTCCCGCAGGAGTCTCGTACCTTCCGTTCCAATCAACTATGTTTAAATATTCAGAAGGAACCCCTTTTGTCTACAAACTCGTTTACAATTACCTTTTCCAAATTTAAGCTTACTTGAAATATTGTCTTGGGGCTTTTACACTGTAACCATTTTGTGAAGCAATACTGCAAAAATAACGTTTATATTATAAATTTCATTAACTATTTTCTGGTTTCCAAGATGAAAAGCGTCTTTCAATAATGCCTAATAATGAAGTAAGAATGATTCCCGTAATAGTAATGACCAACACTCCAACAAACATGCGATCTGTTTGTAGATTTTGACCATTGCTTGTCAATTGATATCCGATTCCAGCTGTCGAAGCGAATAATTCACCTACAACTACAGCAATTAATCCTTGACCAATACCTAAGCGAATACCGTTTAAAAGGAATGGTACCGTCGAAGGCAAAGCGATTGTTTTAAATATTTGAAATTCACTTGCACTAAATGTTCTTGCTGCTTTTATTAAGTTTTGATCTAATGTTAACATAGCTTTTTGAGCGCTCATCACTATTGGAAAGAAGGCCATCAAAAATACTATAACAATTTTTGATGCTGGTCCTATTCCGAATGCAATTATGATCACTGGTAAAAGGGCGACTTTAGGCGTTACATATAATCCTGAAATGAAAGGGTTAACGACTGCATTAAAGTTAGAATTCCAGCCCGATAACACACCAATTGGAATTCCAATAAGTATTGCTAAAACAAAGCCTGCAATAAATTCGTAACCACTTACTTTCATATTTTCCCAAAAAGAAATTTCTTGGACCATTAAAACTGCCGCTTGGGCAATTTCAATTGGTGAGCTAATGAACAATGGATTTATCCATTCATTTTGAGAGGCAACTTCCCAAAGCAACAGGAATATTAAAACAGAAGCAATACTGATAAAAAATGACTTCTTTTCTTTTTTTATTTTCTTCGCCTTTTTTATCTTGTGCTTTGATTGTGTTAGTTGGATCGTACCCTTCGTCATATTATTCTCCTTTCCCTTTATTATTTTTCTTTATTATCGAAACCTTGTTTTGAAGACTCCTGTTCAATAATGGACCATATATGATCTACAAACTCTAAAAATTCCGGGCTACGCTTCACGTGGAGATCTCTAGGTCTAGGTATATCAACATCGACAACCTCCACTACACGTCCTGGTCTTGCCCCAAAAACAAAAACTCTATCAGCTAAAAATACCGCTTCATCAATTTGGTGTGTAATAAAAAGACTTGTCTTTTTTGTCTCATCCCATATTCTAAGTAACTCACCTTGCATAAACTCCCTGGTTTGTGCGTCCAATGCCGAAAATGGTTCATCCAGTAATATTAAGGACGGGTTTACCGTTAATGCTCGAGCCAAGTTTACCCTTTGCTGCATCCCCCCTGATAATTCGTGGGGATAATGATTTTCATAACCTTTTAAACCGACCATTTCAATAAATTCTTTAGCCTCTCCCTTCTTCTCTGCCGTTAATTGCTTTAGCAGTTCAACACCATAGAGAACATTTTCCAAAACTGTTCTCCAAGGTAAAAGGCTCGGGTTTTGAAAAACCATTGCCCTGTCCTTGCCGGGACCATCAATTTTTTGCTGATCTAATAGAATTTCTCCCTTACTTGGCTTAAGTAATCCAACTACAGTATTTAAAAAAGTGGTTTTCCCACAGCCGCTCGGCCCTACAATACATATAAATTCACCATCTTTGATATTCAAGTTTATATTCTGCAGGGCAATCACTTCTGCACCAGTTTTATTGTTAACGTAAGTAACATCCAAAAAACGAGTGGACAATTTGAAATTTTCCAGTTGTGCATTTTCCATCTTACCTATCATCTCCTTTCTATCTAATTATTTTTTAAATGCTTCTTCTATATAACTATTTGTCCAAATAACATCTTCAGTAGTATCCTGTTTAGTAGAAACGCCTGACAACTTGCCGAATTCAACTAATGGATCCTGGGCATTATCCCAAGCTTCTTGATTCATTTCCCCATATCCTTTAAAAGTGTTTTTCAATCCGATTAGTGATTCCTCTAGGATATCAACATCAATTCCATCAAAATAAGATACGATTGATTCGGCTGCTTCTCTTGGATTATTACGTGTGAATTCCATACCTTTCCCTATTGCCCGAACTACTTTCAAAGATGTTTCCTGATTTTTTTCTAAATATTCCTTTTTAGCAAAAACAGCTTCCCAGACCATATTCCCATACATTGGCTCTTCACTTGTATTGATTACAATCTCACCAACATCTTTACTTTCCGCTTGTAAACCCATTGGAGGTGATGCTATACCACCGTCAACAATCCCCTCCTGCATACCGCCAATCTTCGATCCATCTCCTGCTAATTTGACGGCTTTAAAAGTTTTGGGATCAACACCATGCATTTGCATTAAATATCGGGTGTATACGTCTCCAGAATCGCCAACAAGGTTTGTACCAATAGTCGCGCCGTTCAATGAAGCAACTCTATCTTCAAGTGATGAGTCTTTAGAAACATTCTTTTTCTTTTGATATTGTTTAGAGAGAGTAATTTGATAAGTTAGCGCTGAATTTAAAGATTGAATCGCCATTAAATCTTCACCTTTGTCAAGAGGAGTGAACATACTTCGAGGACCTGAGACCGCAAACTGAGCTTCTCCCGATAATACAGAAGCAATGACTTGTGCTCCTCCACCACCAGATACAATCTCAGCTTCTATTCCTTCTTTTTCAAAAAATCCTTGCTCAATGGCTACATATAAAGGGGCAACTGACAATAACCGTGCAGGTTCCGTAAAAGTAAGCTTTACCGCTTTCCCTCCGGAACTCCCTTTATTTTCTGTAGTTGTTTCGTCACTTGAACTGCATCCAGATACTATTAACGCCAAACAAAGCAGAACGAACGCCAATTTATTCTTAAACATATTACTTACCTCCCTAAATCAATTTTTAGTCAATTGAAAATTCTCCATAAAAAGATATTACTATTCCCCCTTCTTTTAATTTTATATACAAAACATGATTTCATATACATATCAATTCTAAATCAGCTGTCCCAGCGTGGTCAATTATAATTTTGGAAAATTTAGATAATTCGGTGGATTTCTGTACAAAAAAACACTCATTTAGAATCATTGAGTGTCTGCTTCCTTTAACTATCCGGATACATCAGGCTGCTCCATTAACATAACTCTTCTGTTCCATCTGGTTCATCCGGATTCATGTTAGCTGGAAAAAGTAAAGATTCAGCATTTCCTAAATCACGCTTTTAAATGGTAATTTACCAAGCAGCAAATTACAAAATCAATAATATTACACCTACAACTCCGAGTGAATCGGCATTGTACCTTCCGGCTATCCTCTGATATGCTTCGAGCTCATATATCCCGTCCCTATTATAATCTACCGGATATAAAGCAGATAAAGGGTTGACCCATCCAGCTATCGGTGCCTTCAAAACACCATACTTGTATAGTAATGAATCACTTTTCTGATATCATACGTATCCAATTTTCATCCCAACTGTTTCTTTATTATCAATATAGAATTATATGCAGGAATTTTGTGGATAGCTTGAGAGTTTTTTGAAATATATAAATATAAAAAGCTAAGTATTACACTGCTGGCATGACTTGGGGTACCGGTATGACCTTAAACGAGAAGCTATGAAACTCAAAAGAGTTTTTCAATAGATGGTGAATCAAATTTTCCGAGTTATTACTTTCTTCTTATTGAAAAATATCTCAATTTATGTCAATTGAAACCAAATTACGAGTTTGTTATCTTAGTTAATGAACCGGTTCATGACTATTTTCTGTATGAATATTAGGCACAATAAAAGGAGAGATGAAACCATGACACAAGAACGTAAATCAACAAGCGCAGTGGAGCAGTATGCTAATCTCATCCCCATGAGCGAAATTGCTTCGAACGCAGATCAATTATTTCCTTTTCCAATCTTTAATAGTTTACGACAAAAAACTCCTGTAAGGTACGACCAGGCTCGAAGCTGCTGGGATGTGTTTCGATATGAAGACGTTCATTATATTCTAAAAAATCCAAAACTGTTTTCATCGGAACGAGGGTCTGGAACTCTTCAAGGAAGCATTTTGACAATGGACCCTCCTAGACACACAAAAATGAGAAACTTAGTGAACAAGGCATTCACTCCTAAAGCAGTGAAGGATTTAAAAAATAAAATCGAAGAGGTGACACTTTACCTTCTCGATCAAGTTAATGAGAAGGGGACTATGGATCTCGTTCATAATCTTGCTGGTCCGTTGCCTGTCATTATAATTGCCGAATTATTGGGGGTCCCTGCTAAGGATCGGGATCTTTTTAAAACCTATTCTGATGTTCTCGTGGCAGGCGCCAAAGATGGTTCAAATGAAGCCTTCCAAAGAATGGCACAAAAACGTAAGGAAGGAAGTGGGTTTCTTAAAGAATATTTCAAAAAAATAATTTTAGAGAGAAAAATTAATCCTGAAGAAGATTTAATTTCGCTATTATTAGCAGCAAAAATTGATGGGGAAAAATTAACAGAAGAGGAAGTACTATCTTTCTGTGTTTTATTATTAGTTGCGGGCAATGAAACAACAACTAATTTAATTACAAATGCCGTACGCTATATGACAGAAGATAAAAACATTCAAGAACAAGCTAGGACAAATCTACCTTTAATACCAAAATTGGTAGAAGAAACACTACGTTTTTATCCTCCAATACAGGCAATTGGCCGTGTTACAAAGGAACATGTCAAAGTTGGGGGCAAAACAATCCAAAAGGGGGAACAAGTAATTTGCTGGGTCGCTTCGGCAAACCGGGATGAACAAAAGTTTGCAGAACCTAATCGGTTTACGTTAGAAAGGAAATTAAATCCTCATTTGAGTTTCGGGTTTGGTATTCATTTTTGTTTAGGTGCCCCGCTTGCACGTCTAGAAGCAGAAGTAGCTCTCGTGACACTATTAAGTACATTTGCAAAATTGGAAGGTGTAAAAGGGACTGAGCTGGAGGCGATTCCAAGTCCGTTCGTTTTTGGAGTGAAAAGTCTTCCTTTAAAATTCACAAGATAATGAGCCTTGCCTCCTAAGAATATAAACGAACACCCTATATTTATTCCAGTTATTAGAAATAACACTGCACTAGGTTGATAAAAACTAAATATATAATTCGGATTTTATGACGTAAAAAATAAAGAAACGAAAATGGAAATCACAAAATGATTGCCATTTTCGTTTTAAATACTATTTTGGTTTTAGGGCACCTTGATGAAAGTCTTTTCTTGTATCGAAATATGCATAACCCTTCTGGTAATTCCTACTTTTCATATATTTCAAGAGGCAAATCATCCGGATCACAAAAAAAAGTAAACCTTTTTCCTGTTAACTCATCAACACGGATAGGTTCGACTGGAATGTTTTCTTTTTCTAAACCTTCAATAGCTTGATGAATATCTTCTACTTCAAAAGCAAGATGTCTAAGCCCTCTTGCTTCTGGATAACTTGGACGGTGGGGGCTATCCGGAAATGAAAACAATTCCAGCTGATATTCCCCTCCCACCATTAAATCTAATTTATAGGACTTCCTTTCTGCCCGATATGTTTCCTGCTTAATATCACATCCTAAAATGTTTACATAGAAGTTTTTTGATTTTTCATAATCGGAACAAATTATAGCTACATGATGTATTTTTTTTACCTTCATTTGCTTCCTCCCTAAGATGATTGGTTATTTTTATAATCTAATTTCACCAAAGTTATCCATTAATAAAAAATTAGATTTCAGTTCCTTTTATTTTCATTTCTTCAATCTTTGAAACTGGTGCTGATTCAGTATCTTTTTTTATTTCATGAGTTACCGAAGGAATGATAGGACATGGGAGGGAAAGCCTCCAGGCGCGGCGTTGGAAAATGTTCATAACATGGTAAAATTCCATTGTTCTTTTATTTCACGATGCCTTAATGTCCCTAAGTTACTTCATATATCCGTTAACATACATTCAAAATGAACCCCTGCGAATAAGCGGGTTTTTACGAGAAAAACGTTTTAAACTGAGAGAGTTCAATAAGGTGAGGAGCCTGGCGGCGAAAAAAAAGAGATTTAGTTTAAAAAGAATCACAAGTAGATGAATCTATATTGTGATTCTTTTCAAGCCTAAAAAAAAGCGGATTCAAATCTTTAATTCTTCTCTCCGAACTCCTTTCCTGCTGATTTTTGATCCTTTATTTTAAAAGAAATTAGGAAGCTAATTAACGAAAGTACAGCGATGACAATAAATGAGATTTGCGCGCCATACATATCAGGATGTACTATCTCGGGACGCTGCTGAGCATTTTCGGTAGCTGATGTCATCACAGTAACAAGTATTGCAGTACCTACAGATGCGGCAATCATTTTCATCGTATTATCCATTGCTGCTCCATGGGCGATTAACCGTTTAGGCAGCTGGTTTAAGGCGGCCGTTGAAACAGGCATCATAACCATGGCTAATCCGAACATCCGAATACTGTACATTACCATTATAAATGTAAAACTTGTCGAAGGACCAACATCCATAAAAGTAAAGGAGGAAGCGCTTATGAGGAGTAATCCGCCAATAACCAACCACCTGGCCCCAATCCGGTCAAAAATACGTCCAATGAACGGGGACATTAACCCGGTAATAAGTGCTCCAGGGAGTATCGCTAATCCAGCTTCAAACGCAGTAAATCCTCGCATGTTTTGCATAAATAGCGGGATGAGCGTTTCGGCACCTATCAGACCCATAAAGGTAATGGCTCCAATAATAATGGCAATCGGGAATAATGAATACGTGAACACACGGAACTCCAGCATTGGATGCTTCAATCGCAATTGCCTTTTGATAAACCAAACAAGTGAAATTGTTCCAATGCCTAGGGATATGATAGTACTCCCGTCTGTCCAGCCATAATTACCAGCAGCTGTAAATCCATACAATAATCCACCGAAACCTACGGAAGATAAAACAATCGAAAGCACATCCACTTTTGGCCGTGTAACTTCTGTTACATTTTTTAAAGCGAAGAACGCAACTATGATATCAATAATAGCAATTGGAAGTATGATAAAGAATAACACCCTCCATGAGTAGGTCTCCGTAACCCAGCCCGACAAAGCTGGCCCAATAGCCGGCGCGAAGGAAATGACCAGCCCGACCAGTCCCATGGCTGCACCCCGTTTATGAACAGGGAAAATCATTAGGAAGACTGTTTGCATTAACGGGAGCATAATTCCGGCTCCGCTCGACTGGATCATCCTTCCTAGCAGCAGCATTCCAAAATTAGGAGCTAGCCCCGCTACCAATGTACCAATAGCAAAAATCCCCATGGCTGAAAGGAAGAGCTGTCTGGTGGTAAAGCGCTCCAGTAAAAACGCGCTAACAGGGATCATGATCCCATTAACCAGCATAAAAACGGTAGTTAGCCACTGTGCACTATTTGCCGTAATATTCATTTCTTCCATTACAGGAGGAATCGCGGTAATCATTAATGTTTGATTCAAGATCGCAATAAATGTACCCGCTAGCAAAAGGGCAACAATTGTTGTCTGTTTACTTTTTGTTGAACTCAATTATGGTCCCCCTTTACGATTTGGAAAAAACATACTTTTGTAGATTACACGAAATTACATCATATATCCACTTATTTGCTGTTAAAAATAAAAGCAATAAAGTCAGCATTAAATCATTACTTTCCCTACAATAAAAGGGGATTCCCTTTGAAGAACAGGTTGCAATTGATGTGCGTATTGCCCTAGTCACAGGGTTGCTGTCACAGACCGCAAAGTAGCAGATAAGTAGAGAGATGATGGGGAACACAGGAGCAAAGTGTATGCTCCTTATGTTGTTTATAGGGTCCGTTTCTGAATAGCTCTGTATAAAAAAACCTGTGAAATAATTCCTTTAATGGAGTATTCCTTACTGTCATACATTCGTAGGACCAAGACTATTTTATCCTTGGTTATATATGATCTCATCTTTCAAGTAATTTTTCGTTTCTCGGTTTCTTCTTGTATAAATATTGTCAACTAAGGATAATGTCATTTTATAAAGTAGGTTACCTTGTTTTTCGTTAGTGGCTTGATGAATGGCCAGAGTGTTCTTATCTTTAGTCTTCCCTACCCATTTCGTCATTTACATTGTATCCCCTTGTAGAATATAAGTTTTGTGCTGAAATTAAAAAAGAGCACTTTGAAAATACCGATGCTCTTTAAATAGTAAAAAATAAAATTATTATTTATTATTTTCTGATTCTTATACCTTTTCATTGTGCTATCACAAATATAAAGGTGTATTTCCATTCCTGTTTAGTAATCTTTTTTTCACCAACCAAGCGCCTCCCATAATTCCTGCATCATTTCCTAACGTGGCATTGGCTAACTCCACTCCTTGCAATACTCTTGGAAAAGCAAAACGAGTAAATTGCTCTTTTAAAGGTACTAACAGTGCATCCCCTGCTTTGGAAACTCCTCCACCAATGATAATTTTCTCAGGATTTAAACCATTCGCAAGATGAGCTAATGCTAATCCTAAATAAAGGGTAACTTTCCCAATCACTCTATTAGCTAATTCATCACCCTCATTCGCTACTTCAAATACTAGCTCAGATGATAATATTTGATGTTCATTGTAAAAATCCCTCAGTCTACTTGGTGTCTCGGTAAAAGATAATTCTTCAATCGCTAAACGAACAATACCTGTGGCAGATGCTATGGTTTCAATACATCCCGTTTTCCCACAATTACAAGGTGCCCCATCCTCTACGAGAGAGGTAATATGCCCTATTTCGCCACCTGCCCCATTTATTCCATGTACAATTTGCCCATTGGAAATAATTCCACCACCAACGCCCGTTCCCAAGGTGATACATAATAAATCTTTTGACCCTTGTCCAGCACCTTTCCACATCTCCCCAATGGCTGCTGCATTTGCGTCATTATCAACTATGACTTGCAAAGATGTTCCCATTTCAAGAAGATCCTTCAAAGGAAAGTTATTCCACCCTAAGTTAACTGCGACATCAATAGAACCATTCCCCAAGTTAACAGGACCGGGTGCTCCAACCCCAATACCAATTAACTTCTGTTTTTCTTGCCCCAACTCACTTAATGTTTGATCTATTGATTTAGCCATCTCCTTAGGAATATTTTTCCCTTTTTCATTTATATTGGTAGGAATTTCCCATTTATATATAATCTCACCATTTTGATTGATAAATGCCATTTTAATAGTTGTACCGCCTATATCTGCACCCACTAACCATTTTTCATCCATCAATACTCACCCTTTTTCATTCAAGTTGGCAAGGAACTGTATGCCTTCACCTTACGGCAAGTTAAGATTAAATTCGTTAATCTTGTACTAGCTATCGACTATACAGCTTTACTTTTTTATATAGTAATTAAGAAGTTTAACTCCTATCTTTCCTTGTTCAATAGAAATTTTTCTAGAGCTACGATAGCCCTTTGTTCATCGTCTCCATCTGCAGTAAATTTAAACTCCTTTGCCATGTCTAACTGTCAGTGCCATTCCCCCGATATTACTTTTCTCAACTACCTTTTTTCCTTTTTCACAATATTAATGTCACTGTTAAAAGATGATGCTTTTCCTACAAATTTCAGCACCAGATCGAGATTGGAGTCCATGACGAAGAAGTACGTCAATTTTTTTCTACCATTAATCCTCACTCTACCCTTACTAATTTATCTATTTTTTTTATTGAAATTAAAAAACTTATTTCTCGTAGTTCATACATCTGTTATAAGACACCAGCTTCTCTTCTTTTATGTGTTTTCATAGGAAGTGGAATACGAGTCTCCGTTTTACTATCAAAGAAGTGTACCTTGTTCATGTCTATAGCTAATTTCATTTGTTGACCTGCTTTCACTTCTGTACGAGCATCCACGCGCGAAACAAAGTTCTGATCATTAATTTGTGAATAAACCATTATTTCAGCACCCATTAATTCTGCCACTTCCACTTTAATATTTATTGTTGTATTCGGTGAGGCATCAACGAAAATCAGCTCATCATGAAAATCTTCTGGACGTACACCTAAAATCATTTGTTCACCTATATATCCTTGCTCACGTAATCCTTTCATTTTTCCCTCTGGCACCTCAATACGTACCGGTCCGATATGGAAGATACCCTCTTTTAAGGTACCAGTAAAGAAGTTCATCGCAGGAGAACCAATGAACCCGCCAACAAATACATTTGCAGGTTCGTCATATACTTCTTTTGGTGCACCCACTTGTTGAACAATTCCATCTTTCATAACAACAAGACGAGTTGCCATGGTCATCGCTTCTGTTTGATCATGCGTTACATAAATTGTGGTGGTTTGTAAGCGTTGATGTAGTTTAGCAATTTCAGAACGCATTTGGACACGCAGTTTTGCATCCAAATTGGACAATGGTTCATCCATTAAAAATACTTTTGCATCACGAACGATTGCACGACCTAAAGCAACACGTTGACGTTGCCCACCCGAAAGGGCCTTTGGTTTACGCTGTAAGTATTGCTCTAGACCAAGGATATGGGCAGCCTCTTGTACACGACGATCAATTTCCTCTTTCGCGAATTTACGTAATTTCAGACCGAATGCCATATTGTCATAGACGCTCATATGGGGATATAAAGCATAGTTTTGGAAGACCATTGCAATATCTCGGTCTTTTGGTGCCACGTCGTTGACACGTTTACCATCGATAAAAAAATCGCCTTTTGAAATCTCTTCAAGTCCTGCAATCATGCGAAGAGTAGTTGACTTACCACAACCAGATGGACCAACAAAGACAATAAATTCTTTATCTTCAATCTGAAGGTTAAAATCTTTCACTGCTGTTACGTTTTTATCGTAGATTTTATAAATATGATTTAAACTTAACTCGGCCATTGTTTTCTCCTTCTTGAATCAGATTTTTTAATTTGTAATAGACTAGAATTTTATGATAATTTGATTTTGAAAAAATATTGTGATATGGATCAAGTAGATTCATACCACAACGACCTTTCAATAAAATTAACTTGTTATGCCCACCACATCTGTGAAGGTGATTCCTCAATTAAAACCGTTTGTAAGTTTGTCACTGCACGTTCGAATCCCTCATCAATAGACATGATCGCATCTTCATGCTCGATACTTACCACATAATCATACCCGTATGTGCGTAATGCACTCATCATATCTGACCATTCTTTTAAACTATGTCCACAACCAACTGAACGGAACGTCCATGCCCGCGAGCGAACTTCTCCATATGGTTGCATATCGGTTAACCCAAACATATTAATATTTTCTTGATCTAAATAAGTATCTTTGGCATGAAAATGATGAATGGCATTTTCTTTGGCTAAAATCTTAATGGCTGCCACTGGATCAATTCCTTGCCACCATAAGTGACTTGGATCTAAATTCGCTCCAATTGCATCACATGTTTGTTCTCGAAGTTTTAACAAGGTATAAGGTGTATGAACTAAAAATCCTCCGTGCAATTCTAATCCGATTTTCACGTTATTCTCTTTTGCATACTCTCCTACCTCTTTCCAATAAGGAATGAGCTTTTGTTCCCATTGCCAAGTTAAGATCTCACCATATTCATTTGGCCATGGAGTAACCGGCCAGTTTGGGTATTTAGCCCCCTCGTGATCACCAGCTGTTCCTGAAAAGCAGTTGACAACAGGTACATCAAGTAAAGAGGCCAGCTTAATCGTTTTACGTAAGGTTTCATTGGATTCTTTTGCAAACCCTTCTTCTGGTGAGATAGGATTTCCGTGACAACTAAATGCACTAATCGTCAATCCACGATCCGCTACTTTCTTTTTATAGCTTTCTCTCGCATTCGCATCTTCTAATAATTCATCTAACGGGCAATGATGGTTTCCTGGATAGCAGCCTGTCCCAATTTCCACGGTATGTAACCCAGCTGTTTGCACTTTATCTAGCATGTCTTCAAATGAATAGTTTGCAAATAGAACAGTAAATACACCCAATTTCACGTTGTTTTCCTCCTATAGGTCCCAAATTCTTAATATGGTAAGATATTTTTATAAAGCGGATTTTAAACTGCTGGCTCTTTTATCGCTAAAAAGGTACTTACAATTTGTTTGGTTTCATGAGATTCAATAGCGGCTAGAATAACAGATAGAGATTTTGCCCCTTCCTCTCCTGAAACGGCTGGCTCTTTATCCTCTACGATAGCATTTACGAATTGTTCAATCACATGTGAGTTGTCTTGGCCGCCCTCATCGTTTGATTGAATTTTGCCAAGCTCATAATTTGCAACCTCACCTGTTGCGTATTGAACGATTAAGGAATACGTTGGATGATCTTCTAAACGAAGAATTCCTTTCTCACCGTAAATAATCGTGGAGTTATCTTCTTGACCCACGTACGCCCAACTAGATGCGAGCGTTCCAATAATTCCACTTTCTGTTTTTAACACACATACTGCGTTGTCATCGACATTAGCAAAATCTTTAGCGTTCGTTTGCACAAATGCACCTACTTCAACGATTTCTTCACCAAGAATGTAACGAAGTAAATCTGTTTTATGCACACCTAAATCTCCCATGGCTCCAATAAACGCTTCTTTCTTTTTAAAGAACCAACTCTCTTTACCGTCAACACTCCATTGCTCAGGTCCTCCATGACCAAATGCGGTACGGAAGCTATATATTCTTCCAATTTCACCACATTCAATAAGTTGACGTGCTTTTTGATGGGATGAAACGAAGCGTTGATTGTGACCGATCATAAGTTTTTTGCCACTTTCTTTTGCTGCTTGAATCATAGCCTGAGCTTCTTCTTTTGACGTAGCCATTGGTTTTTCACACAATACATGAACGCCTTTGTTTAAAGCTGCGATTGATATGGGCGCATGCAAATAATTTGGTGTACAAACACTCACTGCATCTACCGTTTCGCTTGCGAGTAATTCTTCATAATTTTTATATACTTTTGCACCATACTGCTTGGAAACTTCAATGGCGCGCTGTTCATTTATATCACAAACTGCTACAATCTCTACTTCTTTATTCATTTTATATTCTGGTAAATGACGAAGTTGAGCGATACTTCCACAACCTATAATCCCTACTTTTACTGTTTTCATAATCAGTTTCCCCTTTAATATCCTTAATTTTTCACTGCAATTCGTTCCAGTGGTGTTGCATTTCCGTATATAGGACGTTTTCTGTCAACTGGGTGTGCCCATTTCACGCCATTTATAATGACACGTTGAATATCTTTATTGTGATATGTTGGATACGTTTCATGGCCTGGTCTAAAATAAAAGACTTTTCCATTGCCTCGTTTATATGTGCAACCACTGCGGAAAACTTCCCCACCTTCGAACCAACTCGTAAAGACTAATTCGTCTGGAGCCGGGATATCAAAATGTTCCCCGTACATTTCTTCGCGTTCTAGCTCGATATATTCTGAAATGCCTTCAGTAATCGGATGACTAGGATCTGTTACCCAAAGACGCTCTTTTTCATCTGCTTCGCGCCATTTTAAATCACAACTTGTACCCATTAATGTTTTGAAAATTTTGGAGAAATGGCCTGAATGCAATACGATTAAGCCCATTCCATCTAATACACGCTGCTTTACCTTTTTAACAATTACATCGTCTACTTCATCGTGAGCTAAATGCCCCCACCAAATCAGCACATCTGTTTCTTCTAATACAGCATCTGTTAAACCGTGTTCGGGATCATCCAATGTAGCTGTTTTTGCATCAAATCCGCTTTCTTTTAAAAATGCTGCAATAGCACCATGAATACCTTCAGGGTAGACTTCTCTTACAACTGGATTTTTTTGTTCATGTCGATTTTCATTCCATACAGTTACTTTTACCATCATAAATACTCCCTCTCATTTTGATTTGATGTATTGAAATTATTATCCGTAAATCTCCAACTTCACAATACATAAGCTGTCGATTTGACTGCCCAACCGCTTTCTAAAGTATTTGCTTTAGAGGTCTGCCTGCCAACCTATCACTCTATGGACTGCACTGAATTAAGTCGTTAAAAACAACGTAAACGTTTACGTTAATGGTACTGTAGTCTTCCTCATAGCGGATAGCGGATAACGGCTGTCAATGCCCGTGAGTTGTGGAACAGCCATTACATCACTTGAACAGAATACAGCTGTAAATGTTGGATAGTCCAAACTTGAACCACCCTTTCTATTCCACGTTGAAGACCATAATACCCATATGTACTCATATGTACTCATTTGAATGGTTACCGTAACACCAACATCATTTATAGCGTCCTTAAATCCATTTACACGAGGAATTGTCGAAATGACATCTCCTTTTGTTCCGGCAATCATCCCAACATCAATTCCTGTTAAAACTTCACTTGTTAATTGTTTCGATACTTTGAGAACCAGTAAGCAATATATCTAGTACAACAGCCTTAGCCTGATAACCAATCTCGTCAATCACTTTTCTGAATGCCAGAAACAGATAAAACTGGCTTTCTTTTCTGCATCAATAATTGTAATTTCCACCAACTTTCTACGTAAACGTTTTCTAAAAACACACTAGCACATGTGTAAAACCTTTTCAAT
>NZ_VHIK01000066.1:0-24829 GCF_006680105.1 Bacillus sp. B4EP4a | reverse complement strand
GTTTTGGCGTTTTACTCGTGAGTTGTGCACTTACTTGTGAGTTTCGGCGCTTTACTCGTGAGTTGTGCACTTACTCGTGAGTTTCGGCCATTTACTCGTAAGTTTCGGCGTTTTACTCGTGAATTTTGGCGTTTTACTCGTGAGTTGTGCACTTACTTGTGAGTTTCGACCATTTACTCGTGAGTTTCGGCGTTTTACTCGTGAATTCGGGGCATTTACTTGTGAGTTTCGGCGTTTTACTCGTGAGTTTTGACCATTTACTCGTGAATTCCATATTTCCCACCATAAAAAAAGAAGCACCATATGGCACTTCTTTTTTTTCTATTAAGGCAATACCGTTGCGCCCATCAAGTAGCGGTCCACTTCTCGCGCTACTTCACGGCCTTCATTGATTGCCCAAACGATGAGGCTTTGCCCTCTCCTTGCATCTCCGGCAGCGAAAACCCCTTCGACATTCGTTTTGTATTCGCCATGGACGGCATCAATTTTTTGATTTACTGTTTCTACGCCAAATTGAGTTAATAGCGGCATTTCGGTTCCTTCAAAACCGATTGCGATGAAAACGAATTGTGCAGGCCATACTTTTTCAGTTCCTGGAACTTCCCTGAAAATGTACATTCCGTCTTCACCTTTGATTTTTTCCATTGAGATTGTGTGCAGTTCTTTAACGTTGCCATTTTCATCGGCTACGATTTTTTTGGTTTGGATTGAATATTGACGCGGATCTGCACCGAATTTCGCTTCCGCTTCTTCATACGCATAATCAAGGGAAAATACATTCGGGTAGGCTGGCCACATATTATCAGATGTACGGGCCGTCGGAAGGATTGGATGCTTCCCGAATTGTACGACGCTCTTACATTCCTGGCGAAGGGCAGTTGCGACACAGTCAGCTCCTGTATCCCCGCCGCCGATGACGATGACGTCCTTCCCCTTAGTGTCTATAAACTTGCCGTCTTCAAAATTGGAGTCCAACAGGCTTTTAGTCGAAGTCGTCAAGTAATCCATTGCAAGGTGAATGCCTGATGCCTCGCGTCCTTCAATTACCAGGTCACGCTGCTTTTGGGCACCTGTGCAAAGGATGACTGAGTCATATTGATCTTGCAGTTCTTCGGCAGTTATATCTTTGCCTACTTCTGTATTGGTAATGAAATCGATGCCTTCCTGGGTCAATAATTTAATTCGGCGTGCAACGACATCTTTTTCAAGTTTCATGTTCGGGATGCCGTATGTCAACAGCCCGCCTGCACGGTCTGAGCGTTCATAAACCGTGACCGAATGACCTGCTTGATTCAACTGGTCGGCACTCGCCAATCCTGCCGGGCCTGAACCGATGATGGCAATTTTCTTGCCGGTCCTGCTTTCAGGGATGCGAGGCGTGATCCAGCCATTTTCAAATCCTTTGTCGATGATGCTCCGTTCAATGTTCTTGATGGTAACGGCAGGATCGCTTATCGCTACCGTACAAGACCCTTCACAAGGGGCCGGGCAGACGCGCCCGGTGAATTCAGGGAAATTATTCGTTTTCGATAAACGTTCCAATGCTTCTTTCCATCTGCCGCGGTACACCAAATCATTCCACTCCGGGATCAGATTATGAATCGGGCAGCCTGTTGTGACCCGGTTCAATTCCATGCCCATATGGCAGAAAGGGGTGGCGCAGTCCATACACCGCGCTCCCTGTGTACTTAACTTTTCATCAGAGAAAGGAGCTGTATATTCTCTCCAATCGCTTAAACGAGTGAGAGGATTCCGGTCTTTTGGTTTTTCTCGCGGGTAATCCATAAATCCTGTTGCTTTTCCCATCTTTCTCTCCCCTTCCTTACTGCATCACAGCTTGTTTAGTGATTTTTTTATCTTGAACGGCATTTGCTTGAAATGCACTCATGATCGCTTCTTCATCCGTTAGCCCTGCACGCTTCTGCTCATTGATGCTTTCGATCATCCGTTTGTAATCTTTCGGAATGACTTTTACGAATTTCTTAGCGAAATCCGCCCAGTTCTCCAGAACATACGATGCTTTGGCACTTTCTGTATAATGAACGTGGTTGTAAAGCATTTCTTTTACCTCGTTTGCATCATCCATATCATCAAGCGTCTCGAATTCTATCATTTCACCATTGCATAATGCCTTGAATTTTTTTGCATCATCAGCAAGTACATAAGCGATGCCGCCTGACATGCCTGCCGCAAAGTTTTTGCCGACGTCGCCCAGAATGACCACGCGTCCGCCTGTCATATACTCACAGCCATGGTCTCCAATTCCTTCAACGACGACGTTGACTCCACTGTTCCGTACTGCAAATCGTTCTCCCGCACGGCCATTAATGTAGGCCTCACCGCTTGTTCCGCCATATAAGGCGATATTTCCGGCAATTACATTGTCCCCAGCCTCAATCTGATTGCCAGCAGGTGCCGTGACAATGATCTTTCCGCCAGATAATCCTTTCCCAACATAGTCATTGACATCACCTGTCAAATACATCGACATCCCTTTAGGAATGAACGCACCGAAGCTCTGGCCCGCCGATCCCGTAAAACGAAGTGTGATCGTATCTTCAGGCAACCCTTCTTCCCCATAGCGTTTGGATACTTCACTGCCGACAATCGTTCCGACCACACGATTCACGTTTGTAATCGGGAAGCTGACATCCACCTGGGTTTGATCATTCAAAGCAGGCTCCACAACCGGTAAAATCTCACGGATATCCAGGGATTCATCAATTTTATGATTTTGAGGAAGTTGATACGTGCGTATCCCCTCCGGTTGGAAAAGAAGTGTCGTCAAGTCCAGATGCTTCGCTTTCCAATGGTTTTGTGCCCGCTCGCTCACTTGTAAAACATCAGTGCGGCCGACCATTTCTTCCAGTGTTCTAAATCCAAGCTCAGCCATCGTTTCCCGCACTTCCTCAGCGATGAAGCGCATGAAATTCACGACATGATCCGGATCTCCTGTGAATTTGCTGCGAAGCTCAGGGTTTTGAGTAGCTACCCCGACTGGACATGTATCCAAATGGCAAGCACGCATCATGACACAGCCAAGAACCACTAGCGGTGCTGTAGCAAAGCCGAATTCTTCCGCTCCAAGGATAGCTGCCATGACCACATCGCGTCCCGTCATTAGCTTTCCATCCGTTTCAAGGACTACACGGCTGCGCAGGCCATTCAGCATCAATGTTTGGTGTGCTTCGGCAAGGCCCAGCTCCCAAGGAAGACCTGTATGTTTGATACTCGTTTTTGGTGATGCCCCCGTACCGCCATCATACCCGCTAATAACGATGACATCTGCGGCTCCTTTTGCCACACCGGCTGCAATCGTGCCTACGCCTGCTTTTGACACAAGCTTGACGCTGATCCTGGCATCACGGTTCGCATTTTTCAAATCATGGATCAGCTGTGCCAGATCTTCAATCGAATAGATATCATGATGCGGAGGCGGTGAAATCAGGCCGACACCTGGTGTGGAACCACGGACCTCTGCGACCCAAGGATATACTTTGTTCCCTGGCAGCTGGCCTCCTTCACCTGGCTTTGCACCTTGCGCCATTTTGATTTGAAGTTCATCGGCATTAACAAGGTAGTGGCTTTTTACTCCAAAACGACCGGATGCAATTTGTTTAATTCCGCTGCGGCGGTCATCGCCGTTTTCATCCAGTTGGTAACGGCTAGGGTGCTCCCCGCCTTCACCGCTATTGCTTTTTCCGCCTAAACGGTTCATCGCAATCGCTAATGTTTCATGTGCTTCCTGACTCAATGAACCGAATGACATCGCGCCCGTTTTGAATCGGCTGACGATGGATTCCACGGATTCCACTTCATCTATGGAAATGCTTTGGCGTTTTTGATCGAACGAGAATAAATTCCTTAAAAACCCGAGTCTCTCTTCATTCGCCAAGTTTGAATATTGCTTAAATAAATTATAGTCGCCTTTCCGGCAGGCCCATTGCAGTGTATGGATCGTTTTAGGATTGAAAGCATGATGTTCCCCTGTTTTTCTCCATTGAAAATCACTTCCGCTTTCAAGAGTTTGGTCAAGTGAATCGACTGCAGCTTTCCTATGACGAATCAACGCTTCATCTGCGATCGTTTCCAAATCGATCCCGCTAAGCTGCGATGCCGTACCGCTGAAATAGCGTTCGATCACTTCAGCACCGATTCCGACCGCTTCGAAAATTTGTGCGCCGCGATAACTTTGAATCGTTGAAATCCCCATTTTCGACATCACTTTTACAATGCCTTCTGTCAACGAGCGTACATATTTCCTTACTGTTTCTTCGTAGCTGATGGACAAACTGCCTTCCAATACCGCCTGCTTATATGTTTCATAAGCAAGGTACGGGTAAATCGCATCCACTCCATACCCGATCAGGGACGCATAATGATGGACTTCCCTTGCTTCCCCCGATTCAACGATAATGCTCACTTTCGTACGGTTCCCATGACGGATCAGCTCTTGATGAAGGGCACTCGCAGCCAGCAGGGAAGGAATCGCAGCTTTTTCTTTGCTCATATCCTTGTCAGATAATATCAAAAGGCTGACACCATCAGCAATCGCTTGTTCCGCTTCACGGCAGATGCGATCGAGTTCGCTCTCTAAATCTTCTGAAAATAAAGTGTGAATGACTTTGCTCCTGAATTCAGGATAGGCATTTTCTTTCAACTGCTGCATTTGACCTGGCGTCAAAACAGGTGAATCCAATTGAATGCGGCGGCTGTTCGTTTCATCCGGTTTCAACAAATCTCCTTCCGCACCCAGAAATGTCATCGTTGACGTGACGATCTGTTCACGAAGCGAATCGATTGGCGGGTTGGTTACCTGTGCAAAGGATTGCTTGAAATAGTTGAATAGCGATTGCGGGCGATCTGATAAGACCGCTAATGGAATGTCATTCCCCATGCTGCCAAGTGGATCTTTGCCTTCGTTAATGACCGGCAGTAGATATTTTTGGACATCTTCATACGTGTATCCAAACGCTTTTTGCCTGAATAACAAATCACTCAACGGCTCCCCTTCGAGCACAGGTTCTTCGTCACGCAATTGAACAAGCTGTTCGTCCAGCCATTGCTGGTATGGATTTTCCTGAGCCATTTCCGACTTGATCTCTTCATCGGAAACAATACGGCCTTCCTCTAAATCTATTAAAAGCATTCTGCCTGGGCTTAAACGATCTTTATATAATACATTCTCCGGCTCCACATCGATCACGCCGACTTCGGATGAGAAAATGATGTAATCATCTTTTGTCACATAATACCTTGCCGGCCTTAAACCATTTCGATCAAGGATGGCACCGATTTGCTTGCCATTCGTAAAGGATATGGCCGTCGGACCATCCCATGGCTCCATGAGCATGCTATGATATTCGTAAAATGCCTTCTTTTCCTTCGTCATATGCGGATTCTCCGTCCACGGTTCAGGAATGAGCATCATCGCCGCATGTGCCGGTTTACGGCCGGCAAGCACGAAGAATTCAAGTGCATTATCAAGAATCGAGGAATCACTGCCGTCTATATCCAGTATAGGTAGGACCTTTTGCAGGTCATCCCCGAATGCTTCCGATACAAACTGCTGCTCACGCGCTTTCATCCAATTCACATTACCTCTAAGCGTATTGATTTCGCCATTATGGATCAGATAACGGTTTGGATGTGCCCGTTCCCAACTAGGAAAAGTATTCGTGCTGAAGCGGGAATGCACTAAAGCGAAAGCCGAAACGAAAGACTCTTGTTGAAGGTCAAGATAAAAAGCATCCACCTGCTCTGGCGTCAATAATCCTTTGTATACGATCGTAGCACTTGAAAGGCTGGCAAAATAAAAACGATTGCCGCGTTCACGAGCCCAGTTTTCAGCTTGTTTTCTGATAATGAACAATTTACGCTCAAAAGCTAAATCATCTGTCATCCCAACGCTTGCCCCGATGAATACTTGGCGGATCGTCGGGCATGTCTCCTTGCCGACCTCCCCGATTTTCGTTGCATCAACTGGAACCGTTCTCCAGCCTAATAGCGTTTGGCCCTCCTGTTCGATAAATGCATTCAAACGAGTTTCGATTTCATTCCGTTCATCATCATTGTTAGAGAAAAAGAGCATGCCTACACCATAGCGTCCTTTTGCCGGCAAGTTCATTTCCGGGCATGCCAGCCTGAAATATTCATCAGGAATCTGCACCATTAATCCTGCGCCATCTCCTGTAAGGGGATCGCTGCCTTGTCCGCCGCGATGATCTAATTGGCACAGCATATTTAGTCCTTGTTTGACGATGTCATGTGTAGCAAGCCCTTTTAAATGAGCATATAAACCGATCCCACATGCATCATGTTCAAATTCAGGATGGTAGAGCCCTTGTGCTTTTGGTATTTGATTGTATGTCATATTAATCGCCCCCATCGTATTCTTACACCGTTATATCACTTACATTTATTCTAGGTTTTCAAATCGATATAAACAATATATAATTCTAGTAGAATCTATCTCACTTTGAGATGAATGCCAGGAGGATGAATAAATGGAACTACGACAATTACGTTATTTTGTTGAAGTCGCCGAGAGGGAACACGTCTCTGAGGCCGCAGAGCACCTGCATATTGCACAATCAGCAATCAGCCGGCAAATCTCCAGACTGGAAGATGAGCTTGGCGTTCTGTTGTTCGAGAAAATCGGCCGTAATATCCAGCTAACCCCAATTGGTAAAATTTTCTTGATTCATGCAAAAACGGCGATACAGGCGATAGAATATGCCAAATATCAAATTGATGAGTTTTTGGACCCTGAACACGGAAGCATTAAAATCGGGTTCCCGACAAGCCTTTCCACCCATTTACTCCCTACCGTCATATCCGCTTTTAAAGATGAGCAGCCGAATATCGGCTTCCATTTAAGACAGGGATCTTATTCCTCTTTAAAGGAAGCTGTCAAAAATCGCGAAATCGGATTAGCCTTCCTTGGACCTATCCCGACAAACGATCCCGATATCGAAGGTCATATCCTGTTCACGGAAAACATTTCCGCTTTACTGCCGATAACGCACCCATTGGCCGAAAGGAAAAGTCTGCGTCTAAGTGACTTGCGAAATGATCCCTTCGTCTTGTTTCCAAAAGGATACATCTTTCATACTATCGCTCTCGAAGCATGCAAAGCAGCCGGTTTCGCACCGAACATCGCCTCGGAAGGTGAAGACATGGATTCCATAAAAGGGCTCGTATCTGCCGGAATCGGAGTCAGTCTGCTCCCTGACAGTACCTTTTATGAAGTCATTCCAAGACTGACTGTCAAAATCCCGATCGATACACCCGAAGTCAAACGGACTGTCGGCATCATCACTCCCAAAAACAGGGACTTGGCACCATCAGAAAAACTTTTTTACCAATTTGCCAAAAAGTTCTTCTCTGTTCTCGAGCAATATCAATAAAACATGGCGATCCTTCTAAACTGTGAATGTGAAGGTAGATGGGACAACTTACCTATAGCCCACTGTTCGAATAACGTATCAATTATTCGTTCAGGAGGAATTCACATGAAACCCACCCATTCACATCTTGCTTGGCATGAAACACTCGAGCTTCATGAATTGGTCGCCGCCCAGTCCAATGCTCTTATGAAATTCAAAAAAGCTTATCCGAAAATAAAAGACCCCATTTTAAAAAAGATATATAAGCAAACGATCGATTCCCTTACCCAAAACATCATGGAGCTTCTGCAATTTTACCCATTGACGCCTAAGACGGGCCGGGATGACGATGTAACAAGGGATGACGCATCGGCCGTTGCTGCCGGGGAATTGCTTGGCTTTGCCAAATCATCCATCAAAAATTATGCAGGTGCCATTACTGAAACAGCCACCCCTTCCCTTCGAAAAGTATTTAAGAAACATTTATATGGAGCCATCGATACCCATGCCAAGATATTCCACTACCTTTATGAACGAAACCTCTATCCTGCATACGACTTGAACCAATTGCTTCAAAATGACGTCGATGATGCCAATAAAGCTCTTTCACAACCATTCTAAATGCAACAAAAAGGCAAGCATATCGATTGCTTGCCTTTTTGCCGCGTTCCGATTCCGTTTTTTATTATAATGTTATAATATATAAGAATTGGTTTTAATTAGGCAAATAGTATTCAAGAGGTGAAAATCATGAAGAAGATCTTTTTATCCATCATCCTATCCCTGATCTCATTTTCGTTAGTCGCCTGTAAGGCTAATGAGCCAAAATCCGGGAATAACCTTTCAGTTCCTGAGTTGACGGCAAGGGAAAAAGCCATCCTGGAGAATTCAAGTGAACATTCCTTTCTTATCGATTTCAATGTTGATGATACATACGAGGAGATGTCCGTCTGGGTCGAAAAATATGAATTTGGCAAACTTGTCGAACCTCAAATGGGACGCATGACAACTGCCATCAAAGATAATGGGACAATCATCTTTACGACTTCCAAAACGGTTGCTGATCAAAATCAATCGATGTTCAACTTCAGCATTCAAAACGACGATGGTACGGATACAGTTACTTATCCTGAAACCATTGATGAAATGGAGTCCAGCGTATGGGGCAGTGCTGGGAACCTCAAAATAAACAGCACCAACAAGCTTGCATTGGCGAGTATTTGTTATTCAAGCGGAAATGAAGGCATACATTCACTTTCCACTGATTTTTATGATGATAGTGATGGCCATATGGACGAGTTGAAGAAATACGATGTCGTCTATCTTCTGAGAAGTGAATTCACTAAATGAGCTGAAAAATTATGGGGCAAGTTAAATCGAACTTGCCCCTTAATTGTTTTTTTCATTCCGCCCTATTTACCGCATCAAGACCTCCCCTTACAGTCATCTCCCTAGCCTTACAGTAATCCCAATTAGCCGCCCGACGAATTACATATATCCTGTATCAAGCTAGAGAAAAACTCATGCTTTAAGAGCTATTCAAGATCGAAGTGGTGGATTTGGCGATCCAAAAGCAAATGAGAGTCCGCCAAGAGGCTGACTCCCATAAATTGACAAACTCTTATTATTCTCATCTCTATTAGTGAATTATTTAAAGTCTTTCACTTCTAAATTAATACCAGCTACTTTATCTTTGATACATTAGTTAAAAAAGGTCATTTAATGTTTGTCACAATTAATTCGACATCCATAAAAAGGGGGTTGAAGGAAGAGGCATTTGGGTGTAATCTTTAAAAATAAAAAACCGGAAAGAAGATATTTAATTGAAGAAAATCATCATCCTCTTTGCAGCAGTAGTCATTGCAAGCTCTCTCGGACATCAAATAAACGGCGGATATATGGACCCTCGAAAATCCCGTCATAGGTATATGCATTTTAAAAAAGGAATCCGCCATTTTTGAGCTGGATTCCTAATATTTTCTGAAGTATTTAATCCCATTAAATTACTCACTATCCTCATTATTTCTCTCCAATAACAGGTCACTCTCATTTGATATATAACCACCTTTTCCCATTTTATCAATATATATGATATACCCATTCTTCAGTTCAACTTCGATTGGCTTTTTTACTTTTTCATCTATTTCCCATTGAATGGTTTGCAAACTTTCGGTTTCCGTTTCATCTTTTATATCGACAAACACTCGGATTTTGTCGTTTGTCCTTGATAGTACATAATTCCCCGCTTGTATTTCTGTACCGACCACATAATGACCAGGATTTTTAATGATGATTTTTTGATCCTTATTCTCTAGTTTTTCAAATTCAGAAGGCCTGAATTCCATTTTTCCTTTAATCGAGAAATTCCCATTCATATGAACGGGCACTGCATGTAAAACGGCATTTTTGTGCATTTTATCACCAAAAAATTCCGTTTCATTATCGAGGGCTTTGATATCATAATAGCCTGGATCGATACCTTTACCGACAATGATTTTTTGTGATTCCAAAACCTTATAGGATGCTGCATTATTTTCCGTATTTCTATTATCGGCACTAACTGCTGATGAAACAAAGTACACTTTATATATAAGGAATCCGCCTACTAATACGAGTAAGCTTAATGCTGCCATTCTTTTATTTAGAGTCAAGAACGATTCCTCCATTATCCATGTTTATATATTCATCCGCTAACATTTCTAAATCCTGTTTATGATGACTTGTCAAAATGATGAGTGTGCCGCGCTCCTTTTCTTCTTTCAAGATTTGATAGACTTGAGTGACGCCTTCTTCATCGATTGCATTTGTTGGTTCATCCAATAATAAAATATCCGGTTTTTCAAAGATAGCTTGGGCGACACTTAAACGTTGTTTCATTCCTAACGAAAACTTTCCTACCTTCATTTTTGAATCAGGATCAAGACCGACTCTTTTTATTGCCAATTCAATATCCTCATCAGTGGCGATGTTCCTGATTTTTGATAATATTTTCAGATTTGTATAGGCATCGTACTGGTGCAACAGGGAAGTGTTTTCAATAATGACACTGATATTAGAAGGAAATGAAATATCTTTATGTAGTATTTTTTCATCTATCGAAATTTCACCTGAGCTCGGCATGATTAACCCTGCAATCGCTCTTAGCAACATCGTTTTTCCAGAGCCATTTCTTCCATATAAACCATATATTTTTCCGCCGCTAAACTCATAATTAATATCATGTAAGAGAGACTTTTTCTTCATCTGTTTATTTAAAGAGCTAATTTGTATTTTTGTCATTGTGCACCTCATTAAGTTAAATCCATTTTCTTTAATCGTATATATGATAAAACACTTAAAATGATTGTTATTACAGTTAAAACCATATAAGCAAGTAC
The DNA here is from genome assembly GCF_006680105.1 of Bacillus sp. B4EP4a. Classification (NCBI taxonomy): domain Bacteria; kingdom Bacillati; phylum Bacillota; class Bacilli; order Caryophanales; family Bacillaceae; genus Bacillus; species Bacillus sp. B4EP4a. The sequence goes on along the minus strand of NZ_VHIK01000066.1, from coordinate 14,064 downwards.
CGGCGATAATCCAGCTGATTCAGGTAAATCCACCCTTACATACATTCCGAAATTGGGAATCAAAAAATATAAAATCCATGTCTGCTTTTGAACTGATAAAAGAACTCCGCCTAATGTAACTGAAAAAAGCACATAAACATTTATCATCAATAAAGATACTTGTTCCGTTAGGTAAAGTTCGAGTGCCATTTGAATAAAAATAAGGACAAAATTGGACATAATATAAAGACCTACGATAAAGATGAATGATTTTATATCCTCATAAAAAAAGGCCTGATCCTCATTATTTATATAAGCGAATACGATAGAGAAAAGAAGTTGGATTAAAGATAACCCAGATATAAGGTTCATTAAGTTCCCGATTCTTCTAAACCCAAGTTTCACCTTGCTTTTTTCCCTAATCATCAGGTATATTCCATAACCGGAAATATACTGCCGCAAATAACCTAACGATAAAAAACTCAATCCAGCAAAGAACATATACCATGTTCCCAATACAACAAATTTATTACTGATCGGAACTCCGCTAACGATCATATATCCCGTAAGATCGGCTTTAGAGCCATCAAAATAATGAAATAATAAAATTTGTAACAAAATTACGATCAACATGGTTAAGAAAATTCGTTTAGTCATCAGAAACACCAAACATGAAATCTTTTTTCTCGATCGCAAATAGCCCAAGTAAAATCATTACAATTGATAGCAATAACTCTTTTCCAATCATGATTAGCGAATAATATCCTGTAATTCCGCTGCTTAATAAAGGATCGATAACATTTGCGGAGCTGGCAGGGCCCCAAGCAATATTCAGCTGACTCTTCATCACATATAAGAAAAAACAAATACAAAAGGTCGCTGCCATCGCAATGATTGAATTGGAATAATCAAAAATCAAATAATAAAGCAGGCCAATCGAGAAATATATACACGTCAATAGGGCTAAATTAAGAAGAGATAAGTTCCAATATTTTGATGATATAAAGTGAAATCTATCAAATAAGAAAACAGCTGCGAAATTAATCATTAAGATGATGAACGCAAAGATAAACGAACTTATAAAAACTTGGATGCTCCGTCTCCGATACATGTCGATTCTTGATTTTAAGCGAACGATAATGTGTGGATGCTCATCTTCAATAAAAAAACGATAAAATAGTAACAAAGGAATAATATATGTGATCAATAAATTTTTAACCGAGAGATAGCCTTCTACACTCGCACTTACATCACTGATCAATAGATACGCTGGGTCTAGCTGTTTTATTTTTAAATAATGAATATTATAGGTCATCCATAAACATCCAAATAAAAGAACAAGCAGCAGTGATACATACACTTTTTTTTGATTAGACTTCATCACGTTTCACCTTATAAATGAACCCGACCGTGATGATCGCTAAAAAAAGAACGGTAGATTTAAAGAAAATCAAAATGAAAGCTTCCAAGGTCACTTCGTTAAAAGGCTGGATGATCATTGCTAATGAATAATTCAGTCCTAAAATTTGTGAAAACCAAATAACAAAGCTTAACGGATACGTATACTTTATATCGGGGAAACACCAACTAAGGACGGTAGCCATCCCTGCGCATAAACTAGTGAAAAATCCAAAAATGATGATATAAATCACATTAGTGACAAAAGGTATTTTGTTGGCGAGTGTATATAAAGGATTTTCCGGAAATAAATCTGGGGTCAACCCAGTGTCAAATTCACCATTCATGAAAACCATATATGCAATGAGCATATTAAATAATAAGCAACCAACCATCACTAAAAAGGAAAATGACATATTTCCTAATAACATCGTTTTATAATAAGAATATCGCCCTTTTGTGGTCGCTACGATATAACGGTAGCCTGTTTTATAGTCTTGAATATAGCTGTCGGCGCACATGATCAATAGAAAAATGGGCAAAAACCAGATTAGTAGTATTTGCATCATATGACCTAATGAACTTGCCGCTAAAAAAGTGGCTAGATGGGGCATGATCCATGACTCTGAAACATTGCCGATCAAAATAAAAATATCAATAATAACAATCGCCACAATACATAAAACGATGAACTTTGTTTTTTTATTATTTGTTAATCGATAATAATAACTATTCATTTTGTCTCCCTTTATAAGGCCACCATGAATCAACAATCATCCAAGGTGGCTTCACCATATTCATCATTTTTTATTTATTATATTCCGTGGTGTATGATTCTTTATACTGTCCAGGTAATATTCTCCCTGTCTCCTCATCCCAATATCCGTTTACGGAATAGCTGCTAGAACTTACATTATTATTCTCAGCCGTTAACCTAACATTAGCGGCATTCGCACCTGCATTGCCTTTAACATAATGATTGCGCCCACTATTTAAACCGCCGCTACCAGCTGTAACTTTAACTGAAGGAGATACGTTCGTGCCGTTGCTTTTTTCGAGCCAATACGTCGTTACCGTATTAGTTCCTTCTGTTGATTTATACATTCTCACTTTCCATGTATTCCGTTCCGTAGTCGTTTGGCGATACTCTGTGCCTGTGTACGAATTTTTTTGATCCTTCTGAATTGTAAATGAATACTTGTTATTTTCATTTCCAGCTTCAACCGAAAGCGTCCCTAACCCAATGGAGCAAGCTAAAATAGTGCCTAATGCTATTACTCTCCCTTTTTCCATAAAATTCCTCCTGAAATTTATTATTGAACAGATTAATGATATAAGAACGGCGAGTATGTGAAGTTTCAGAATTAAAACGCGAAACACCAGATCTGAAATCATGGGAGTGACAATGCACAGATGAATACTCTTAAACAAAGCATGGTAAAAACACCGCTCATCATCGAGCGGTGTTTTCATTCGTTTTCCCATAAAAAAAGCCGTTTAACATGTAAGTTAAACGGCCTTCACTGCTATTTAGATTTTTTAACGGTTACTTTTGTTGCTTTTCCTGTATTGCCCGCTTTGTCTTTTGCTGAGACGTATAATGCGGAGCCTGCTTTTTTCTTGCTGATTTTGATGGAGAAGTTCCCCTTACTGTCAGCTTTTGCCGTTCCGATGTTTTTATTGCTGTACTTCACGGTTACGCTTGAACCGATTTCCGCTTTACCAGTTACTTTTGTTGCTTTGTCGTTTACTTCATTCACTTTCGGTGCACCTGGAGCGGTTTTATCTTTAACCGTTACTTTTGCTGCTTTTCCTGTATTGCCCGCTTTGTCTTTTGCTGAGACGTATAATGCGGACCCTGCTTTTTTCTTGCTGATTTTAATGGAGAAGTTCCCCTTACTATCAGCTTTTGCCGTTCCGATGTTTTTATTGCTGTACTTTACGGTTACGCTTGAACCGATTTCTGCTTTACCAGTTACTGAAGTAGCTTTATCGCTTACTTCATTCACTTTCGGTGCATCTGGGGCTGTTTTATCGAGAACAGTCACGGTTGCCGCCTTGCTTTCACGTTTTGCTAAGTCTGTAGCTGTGACTGAAAGTTTTGTGCCAGCCTTTTGCTTGCTGATTTTCACTTTGAAATTCCCTTTGCTGTCCGTGTTACCTGAACCAATCACTTTTTTTGCGCTATTTTTGATCGTGATTTTCATGTCCGCTTGCGATTGACCCGTTACATACGTATCTTTGTCACTCAAAGCTTTAACAGTTGGTTTGTTAGGGGTTGCACCCTTATTCACGAATACTTTGATTGAAGATACTGCTAGTTTAGAAGAATCAGAGATATTCACAGTAAGCTGCTGCGCAGCTTTTTGGACCGGAATAGTAACGGTGAACGTTCCGTTAGCTGCAGCCGTTCCTTTACCGAGCGTTTTGTTTCCGCTTTTCACTTCGATTACTGAACCTTTTTTAGCTGAACCAGTCAGCTTTGTTTGCGTATCCATCACAAGGTTGACTTTAGCTTGTAAATCCACTGCACTAAGAGCACTGTACGCATTAAGCCTTCCATATCCAGATACTAAATCTTTTCCGACAGGCAGTTCTTCTTCCGGGATTATGATTTCTCCATCTTCTGGTTGATAGTCCTCATAAGGGTCTACATTATCTTCTTCTTCAAAAGTGACATATTCCGATGTCTCATGAAGGATTTCCCTTACTTCATTCACTTTCAACCCAGGGTTTCCGGATAATAACAGAGCTGTAGCTGCCGCAACATGGGGAGTTGCCATTGATGTTCCATCCATATAGGTAACATTCCCATTAGGCACAAGGCTCGGGATGCCTGTCCCTGGAGCGACCATGTCCAATTTCGATCCATAATTGGAATAATCGGATACTAAATCAAGAGCATTGGTTGCACCGACGGATATGGCGTATTTAGATGATGCAGGATAAGAAAGACCATCCATCCCATCATTACCGCTTGCTACGACAACCATTACATTCTTGGCAGCGGCATGTTTCAAGGCATATTCAATCGTCCTGCTATATTCTCCGCCCAAGCTAAGGTTTATGACCTTTGCACCATGATCCACGGCATATTTAATGCCTAGTGCAATTTTCTCATTGTCTCCAAATCCTGAAGAGTCCAAGACCTTCACAGGCATGATTTTAGCTACTGGATTGATTCCTTGCATGGAATATCCATTATCCGCTTTGGCAGCGATGATTCCGGATACATGTGTACCATGGCCATTGTCATCGATTGCTTTTTCTTTCTTATCGATGAAGTTCTTACCTGACTCCATTTTAACGACACCCTGTAGATCTGCAAGTGAATCATCGACACCTGTGTCGATGACCGCTACCAATGTATCTTTTAAATTACGTTTCTTAATAAGGTTCTGCAGTTTTTCGTTATCGATGTCCGCTCCCTTTATGCCTTCTTCCCCACCGGCGTTATCTAAAGACCATTGATACGGTGATTGAATGTCGGCTGAAAGAGCTTTATACGTTTTGACCGGTTCAATAAATTCCACTTCTGGATATTTTTCGATGGTTGATAGAGCAGCAGACGCGCTCGTTTTGGCTTCGTTCTTTAACTCAACTACGTACATATCATCATACATTGGCTCTTGTTTCTGGGGAGTCGACAATGTTCCATATCCTTTTCCACTTACCTTGGATTGGACAGCGCTTAATGACTTCCCTGGTTTAAGTTTGACGATATATTTGTTCTTTACATTTTTCGAAGCCGGAAGTTCGATTCCCGCTTTGCTTGCGATATCGACGATTTTCTCACCTAAAAGATTATCAAGATCGATTTTCTTTGCGATGCTGTCCATATCTTTTTTCAATCCAGCCGGTGCGGCATCTGCAGCCATAGTGAACAATTCTTTAATCGCTTTTTGCTGATCTTTGTTAATGTCTTCGGTGCTGCTTGCTCCGTTTTCATTAATGTCGTCAAACAGCGGCTTAATCTCGACTAAATATTTATACGCGGCATCCCTCGCTTTTTTATTGCTAGCCAGATGATAGGCAAGGAATGGCGAAGCTTTATAGTATAAAGAGGAAAGGGTACGTCCCTCAGGCGACTTCGTGAGAACCTCATCTCTAAACACGCGGAGTGTTTTCAACATGGATTCTCCCGTTTTCTTATCGTTTACACTCACTTCAACCGGGCATGATTCGAGATCCTCCCCTTCGTCCCCGGCAGATGGCGGCAATGTTACTGAATGCGCATTGATGGAGTATTCAGCTACATTTTCCGCATCCGGGATCGGATTTCCCTCATCATCCGTATCGCCGAAATATTCAACTTTAACATAATATGTGCCTTCCCAAGCATATGGGAAATCGATTACAGCTTTTTCATCAGGATAAGAAGAGACAATATAATTGCTCTCATCTTTTTCTGCTTTTTCTTTATCTTGATATACGGAGATATTCAAGATTTTGTCCGAATTGACTTCGAACTCAATATGGGAGAACTTTTGTATTTCTTCTGTTGTGGGACTGATTTGATACCATTGAACATCCGGTTTTTCAAACTTTCCGTCCAGAGTGTCCCCATTTTTGATCGTTTTTACATTTTCAATGGGTGTTGCAGGTGCAGCTTGAGAATTTAGCGGTACCATCAAGCTGAAAATCAGTGCAAAAATTAGTACATACGCCGTAATTCGACTCACATTCTTAAATTTCACGGTTTCCCCTCCAATAATTGGTTAAAAAATAACAGTACTATACCAAACTATCACACTGTAAAATTTTATCAACCAATTTTTTCCCTTTTTTATGTCAAATGCTTGATTTATTTGTCCATCAAGCCAAAAAATGATTCACATGTACCAATTAAGCAAGATATTTGAGTTCCGATGGTCATCTCATGACGATAGTCGTTGCCAACATCTGATAGATTCAAATCGGTGAAAATCCTAACATGACCTATTTCCTATGGCCGGCCAATGACTGCGAAAAAAAAGCTGCCCCAGCAGTTAAAATATGCGGGACAGCTTGCAATCATTTTTATTTAGTTTGCGACGATATTGACTAATTTGCCTGGTACGGCAATCACTTTACGAATGGTTTTCCCATCGATTTGTTCTTTGATGGAATCATCACCCATCGCGATTTCTTCCAGTTTTTCTTTCGTAGTGTCAGTCGGCACCATTAATTTCGCTTTGACTTTTCCGTTGATTTGGATGACGATTTCGACTTCGTTATCCACTAACTTCGCTTCGTCGAAAGCCGGCCATGTTCCGTATGTGATGCTTTCGGAATGGTCCAGTTTAGACCAAATTTCCTCGGCGATGTGCGGTGCAACTGGTGCAAGCAGTTTTACGAAGCCTTCGACATATACTTTAGGAAGCGAATCCGCTTTATAAGCATCATTAATGAATACCATCAATTGTGAAATCGCCGTATTGAATTTCAATTCCTCATAGTTCTCGGTCACTTTTTTAACAGTTTGATGATAGACTTTTTCGAGCTTGCCCGTGTCATCCGTTTCTGTCATCTTATCTGTGATCGTACCGTCATCGTTGACCAATAAACGCCAGATACGGTCAAGGAATCTGCGAGAACCGTCCAATCCGTTTGTGGACCAGGCAATCGAAGCATCCAATGGCCCCATGAACATTTCGTACATGCGAAGTGTATCGGCACCATGGCTTTCAACGATATCATCCGGGTTCACGACATTCCCTTTGGATTTACTCATTTTTTCATTATTTTCGCCAAGGATCATTCCTTGGTTGAATAGGTTTTGGAATGGTTCCTTCGTTGGCACGACACCGATATCGTACAGGAATTTATGCCAGAAACGAGCGTAAAGCAAGTGAAGCACCGCATGCTCGGCGCCGCCGATATAAATGTCGACCGGCATCCATTCTTTTAATTTTTCAGGATCTGCAAGTGCTTCCTTGTTGTCCGGATCGATATAACGCAGGAAGTACCAGCTGCTTCCTGCCCACTGTGGCATCGTGTTTGTCTCACGGCGCCCTTTTCGTCCGTTTTCATCCGTTACATTCACCCATTCCGATATGTTCGCAAGTGGTGATTCGCCTGTACCTGAAGGCTTGATGTCCGTAGCTTTCGGTAAAATCAGCGGAAGATCTTCTTCCTTCACTGGAGACATCGTGCCGTCTTCCCAATGGATGATTGGAATCGGTTCACCCCAGTAACGCTGACGGCTGAATAACCAATCGCGAAGGCGGTATGTTATTTTCTTCGTTCCGATTTCTTTTTCTTCCAGCCATTTGATCATGGTCGTAATGGCTTCTTCTTTATTCAATCCATCAAGGAATTCCGAATTCACATGAAGTCCATCGCCTGTATATGCTTCACTTGTCACGTCTCCGCCAGCTACGACTTCCTTGATTGGCAAGTCGAACTTGACTGCAAATTCATAATCACGCTCATCATGGGCAGGAACGGCCATGATTGCTCCTGTTCCGTAGCTGATCAACACGTAATCGGCAATCCAGATCGGCATTTTTTCGCCGTTTACCGGGTTAATGGCATAAGCCCCCGTGAACACGCCTGATTTATCCTTTGCCAAGTCTGTTCTTTCCAAGTCGCTTTTATGTTTCACTTCATCTAAATAGGCCTCAACTGCCGCCCTTTGATCAGCTGACGTAATTTTATCGACAAACTGATGTTCAGGTGCCAATACGGCATATGTTGCACCGAATAACGTATCCGGACGGGTCGTGAACACCGTGAATGTTTCATCGAAGCCATCGATATTGAATGTAACCTCTGCTCCCTCGGAACGGCCAATCCAGTTACGCTGCATATCCTTGATGTTTTCCGGCCAATCCACATCATTCAGATCGTCGATTAAGCGGTCTGCATACGCCGTGATACGAAGCATCCACTGTTTCATCGGACGGCGCTCGACCGGATGGCCCCCACGCTCACTTTTCCCATCGATGACTTCTTCGTTAGCCAATACCGTGCCAAGTGCCGGACACCAGTTAACGGCCACTTCATCAATATATGCAAGGCCCTTTTCATATAATTTCAAGAAGATCCATTGCGTCCATTTGTAATAGTCGGGATCTGTCGTGTTTATTTCGCGATCCCAGTCATAAGAAAAACCAAGGGCTTTGATTTGGCGACGGAACGTGTTGATGTTGTGCTCCGTGAATTCAGCCGGATCATTTCCCGTATCGATCGCATATTGCTCTGCAGGAAGTCCAAAAGCGTCCCAGCCGATCGGGTGCAATACATTATACCCCTGCGCCCGTTTCATCCGTGCCAGGATATCGCTTGCCGTATAACCTTCCGGGTGCCCTACATGAAGACCGGCCCCTGAAGGATACGGGAACATATCCAGGGCGTAGAATTTGCGTTTGCCGCTTTCTTCACCCGTTTTGAATGTCTTATTGCCTTCCCAATACTTTTGCCATTTCGTTTCTATGCTTCTATGGTCAAAACTCATATGATTTCCTCCTAATTTCCGTATAAAAAAACAATAAAAAACCCCTCATCCCAAAATAGGGACGAGAGGATTATGTATATCTTCCCGCGGTACCACCCACATTGGCGATAGCTAAAATCCGCCCAGCTTAAAACATCCGTAACATGGATTGAAACGCCAGGCATTACTTTTCACCTTCACACCCGGGACTCCAAGGCGAGTTCACGACCATCCCAGGTTGACTTGCACCACCCGTCAACTCTCTTTACTGGTTTAAACCGCTACTATTCCTCATCATAGTCTTTATGAGAATATTGCATTTTATTTCATTCTAGTCAATTTCACCGATAATTGCAATAGCCGTACATAAACATTATCGACAGGTTTTTCATTATATATGCGAATTCAAGAAAAATTGTGCAAAAAAAGGGAGCTATTCATTCATAGCTCCCTTGCTTCCCTTTAATGTCGCAGTAAAATCATTTCATTCCTCAATTCATTCAACTGCTGCTGCATCCGAGTAAGCATATCCCGTTGTTGGGCATTAGCGCTGTTGTATAATCGTTCCATATCCGTCAATGCCTCTTCGATATACCTTTGCGAATTTTGAAATTGTTCATCATCATAATGCTCCTGCCGTGAGGCTTCGTTAAATTCATACTCTGCAAAATGGAGAGCTCCTTCACATTGCTCTAAAAAATGATCGACGGATTGTCTGGTTGCCATTACAAACCCTCTCCTTCGCGTCTCATTTGGATGATTCGGAATCATCTTCATTAGTTTGAGCAATTAACGAGTGGATTATCATTTTTTTTGAGCAATCATCCTTTATCCCAAAACTTTTCCCCTTGATGTGAAATGAACCGCTCGATCCATTCGGCAAAGCCCATATGGAGTTTCTCGCCTTCTTCAAAATCATCGATATGGCCTTTTACCATTAAATACTCCTTATCGCCTTTAGCGACGGCTTCCCCATCGATGACGATATTATCTTGATAAATGCAGGCCACTTTATAGCATCCCTCGTAGGAATTTTCATATGTGTAATTAATAATATCATCCAGACTGTATAAATCATTTTCCCCACCCGATTCCACATTATCGAACAGACGGCATCCATTGGTTATTTTTAAAAACTCCTTATAATCCTCGGGCAGAAGCAGTCCGGTTTTCTTTTCAAAGGAATGAATTTGTTCATCCGAAGCAGGTGAATTGAAGGTGCAAGTGGCTTTGTATATGAACCCATCTTCATTTACTTCGATCACCTGATTATTTTCGGCTAATTTCTTTTTCATTTGATTAATTGCTTCTTCAACTTGACCGGTCATGTCCATCAGCTCCCGATTGGATATAGTCATTCAAAGATATACTGGAAATAGCAGCAAGATGTTTAGCCTTCAAGTATACAGTATACGCTTATTTTTCAAAAAAAGACCTAGCTGCGAGAATGTTGTATAATATATGTTGCGCTTTATTTTATTTAGGAGGTTGCTGATTTGAATCAAGCAAACCCGTTTATATATGCAACGGATAACAAACGATATCATACATGGAATTACCACCTGAGGGAACATTTTGGACATAAGGTCTTTAAAGTTGCCCTGGATGGCGGTTTTGACTGTCCGAACCGTGATGGCACCGTCGCACATGGCGGCTGTACCTTCTGCAGTGCCTCAGGCTCTGGTGACTTTGCGGGCAACAGGGTTGAACCCCTCGACGTCCAGTTTAAGAAGATCAGCGAACGGATGCATCATAAATGGAAAGATGGAAAATATATGGCCTATTTCCAAGCGTTCACGAATACGCATGCACCCGTGGCAGAGCTTCGCGAGAAATATGAAAGTGTATTGACCCAGGAAGGTGTCGTCGGACTCTCGATCGCGACACGCCCGGATTGCCTTCCAGATGATGTAGTCGAGTATTTAGCGGAATTGAACGAACGCACCTACCTTTGGGTGGAGCTTGGTCTCCAGACGGTTCATGAAAAGACCGCAACGATGATCAACCGTGCCCATGACTTCGATTGCTACAAAGAAGGCGTCGATAAACTGCGCAAACACGGCATCCGCATATGCTCCCATATCATCAATGGCCTTCCTCAGGAAGATTACGGCATGATGATGGAAACAGCCCGTGAAGTTGCCAAACTCGATGTGCAGGGGATAAAAATCCATTTACTTCATCTATTAAAAGGAACACCGATGGTCAAACAATATGAAAAAGGCCTGCTCGAGTTTCTTGACCGTGACGATTATGTCAGCCTGGTATGTGACCAGCTCGAAATAATCCCTCCAGAAATGATCGTTCACCGCATTACGGGTGACGGTCCGATCGATTTGATGATCGGTCCAATGTGGAGCGTTAATAAATGGGATGTCTTGAATGCCATTGACGCCGAATTGAAACGCCGCAATAGCTGGCAGGGAAAAAATCATCACACGGAGGTACAATCATGAAGCTTGATCGAATTTTGCCATTCGCCAGGATTCTGCTGGAAAAAGCGGTCCGCCCCGGGGATATAACCATAGATGGCACGATGGGCAACGGTTTTGATACGGCCTTTCTTGCAGGGCTTACAGGTGTAAACGGACATGTCTATAGTTTTGATATTCAGAAAGAAGCGATCCAAACCACAGCGGCGAAACTGAACGCGGAGAATTTACAAGAGCGCTGCACCCTCATTCACGATGGGCATGAACATATAAGCAAATACATCAGGAAAGAACATTCCGGAAAGATCACAGGTGCCATTTTCAACCTAGGCTACCTTCCTGGCGGAGACAAATCAATCATCACCCAAGCCGATACGACGATATCAGCCATTGAACAGCTGTTCGAACTGCTGGCGCCTGAAGGCATCATCATCCTCGTCATTTACCATGGTCATCCGGGGGGATCAGAAGAACGGGATGCATTGATGGATTATGTAGAGAACTTCCCTCAACAGAAAGCCCATATCCTGAAATACGGGTTCATCAACCAAGCAAACAATCCGCCATTCATTGTCGCGATTGAAAAGAGATGAAAGACTTTTGACACCGTTCAATACGAACGGTGTTTTTTCAATCCCAACACGCAGGCAGCAGAATTACCAATCATAACTTTTTGAATTTTTCGTCTATAATGATTATAATGATAGAAAATATAAGAGGGTGCAGAAGATGGAACATTTGCCTACTTCAATACTGACGGATATACTGACTGAAAAAATCAAAAGGGATTCAAGTGAGCAATACGGGAATTTTGTCAGCTCGCTTAACTCGTTGACAGAAAAACAAAAAACCATGGAGGACCTCAAACAATTCGATCATCATTTTGATAAGTTCCTGCCACAGCTCGATTTAATGATTTCCACCCAAAACCATGAAGCAATCATGAATATGAAAGCGACGCTTTTGGACCTATTCGCCAATGACTTGACCTTCAAATCCATTTATCTTCTATCGACCGCATTATCCAATAAAAAAGAACTTACACATTTAAACCAATTTATGTATCCGGTTACTTTCTGGGCACCGGTCATCAAATCGAACGAAATGCTTAAAAACGCAGGCTGAACCAGATAAAAACAAGCTGCCGAGATCTAACTTCGGCAGCTTTTTCATTTATCGTGACAGTATGTACTGATTAAACGACATACCCTAATATCTTTAAACGGTTTTCAACAAAACTCAGCGCATATTGAAATACATCATCACGCTCTGGTTCATTGAAGATTTCATGATAAAGCTTCGGCCATTCCTTATATTGCTTTTCACTGGCCAAGTTATAATTAAACCACTCACGAACCGCCTTCTTATTCACGATTCGGTCATCTCCGCCCTGCATGACCAAAAGCGGCACATCCTGAAATTCAGGAATCTCTTCAAAAGCATCCTTCATGGCCTGTGCAAGCTCCCGATACCAGCGAATCGAAACCTTTGTGATATATAATGTATCGTTTCTATCGGATTCACGAACTTCCGCACTCCTCGTCGCCATTTCAGGTGTCAATCCGGAATCTACCCTGAACATAGGCATCACGATGTTCAAACCATGCGAGATGGTTGTAAGGAACTTCCGCGGCTTCGTCACGAGGCCCAAGCATGGAGATGAAAGAATCACCCCTGCAATGTCCCATTCCTCTTCCTGAAGAAGGCGTATCGAAATCAAACCGCCCATGCTGTGTCCAAGTAAAAAGACCGGCAACGAATATTCGTAAGCCTCTTCTATCCAGCTTTTCACTTCGTCCAAATACTCATCAAAGGAATCGATATGTCCCCGGTAGGCGCGAGTTGTCATACCCTGCCCAGGAAGGTCGCCCATGACGACATGGTATCCAGCTGAAAGCCACATTTGTGTTACCCACTTATAACGTCCGTGATGTTCCATTGCCCCATGAATGATGACAATAACGCCCTTTGCGTCTCCTTCTGTCTCCCATTTCCACATACGAAATCCCCCTTTCACTTTTCACTTGATGTATACGATCCATGATAGTCAAAATAATATATATAAATTATAACCATATTCGTGATTTTCGACAAAAAAGAAATCTAACAAGTTGTACATTGCTATTATAAATAGCCAAGTGTATTTGCATACGGTATATTAAAATAATACATAAAAACATTCACTTCGGAAAGGAAATGATTGAAAATGATTATTTATCCGTATAAAGGCAAAGAACCTGAAATCGCTGAAAGCGCTTATATTGCTGAAAATGCTGTCGTGACAGGTGACGTCAAAATCGGCGACGAAACATCCATTTGGTTCAATTCCGTCATTCGCGGTGATGTATCCCCAACCATCATTGGGAAAAAGGTCAGTATACAGGATAACAGCATCCTGCACCAAAGCCCAAATAATCCATTGATCATCGAGGATGAAGTAACCATTGGCCATCAGGTCATTTTACATAGCTGTAAAATCCGCAAAGGAGCTTTGATTGGCATGGGATCGATCGTACTAGATGAAGCCGAAATCGGCGAAGGGGCCTTCATCGGTGCCGGCAGTCTCGTTCCCCAAGGTAAAGTCATACCACCGAACATGTTGGCATTCGGACGTCCAGCTAAAGTTATTCGCGAAATCAACGAAGAAGATCGCCAGGATATGGAACGCATCGTACGTGAATACGCCGAAAAAGGCCAATACTATAAAACGGCCGAACGAATAAAATGAATTGACTGAAAGTTACGAGTATTGTACTGAAACTCACGAGTAAACTACTCTAACTCACGAGTAAACCGCTCTAACTCACGAGTAATTGCTACAAACTCACGAGTATACCG
>NZ_VHIK01000065.1:0-25265 GCF_006680105.1 Bacillus sp. B4EP4a | reverse complement strand
ATTTGCGTCATTTACTCGTGAGTTCGCGACATTTACTCGTGAATTTGCACTATTTACTCGTGAGTTAACTATTTTGACGCACAAAAAAACCCATGTTGTTTAACATGAGTTGCTTTGTAAGGTGTAAGAGTCCCAATTGTGCCGTTTACGCCTTTGTTTTGAACCCGCTCTCCGCAGGTGGGTGCTCGGTTCCTCGCGTTTGTAAGTCCTCTTCGAGGGAGGCTTTTACGCGGCCAGGAAACTAGTGCTCCCGGTAACTATAAGTGTTCGGTCAAAACTTATAGGTTAAAGAACGAACACATCAGGACTCTTACTTATTGAAGACATCATATCATAATGCTTAACTCTGTTTCAAGAAAAAACACCTAGGTATTTTTTCATATTTTTGCCAAATGAATTATTTTTTAAGTGCAGCAAGTCTTAGGTTAAGTTCGGCCAATTGCTTGTCACTTACAGTACTCGGTGCGTCAACGAGCAGGTCGCTTGCGCTTGCTGTTTTCGGGAACGCGATGGTGTCGCGAAGGTTCGTGCGGCCTGCGAGCAGCATGACCATGCGGTCCAGTCCAAGGGCGATCCCACCGTGTGGAGGCGTTCCGTATTCGAATGCATCCATTAGGAAGCCGAATTGTGCGTTTGCTTCTTCTTCGGAGAATCCGAGTACTTTGAACATTTTTTCCTGAACGTCGCGTTCGAATATCCGCAGTGATCCGCCGCCAAGTTCGTAGCCGTTCAGTACAAGGTCATATGCTTGTGCACGGACGCTTGCTGGGTCTGATTCCAGTTTGTCCATGTCTTCACGGAATGGCATTGTGAATGGATGGTGTGCTGCATAGTAGCGTCCTTCTTCTTCGTCATATTCAAATAATGGCCAGTCCGTCACCCATAGGAAGTTGAATTTGCTTTGATCGATCAAGCCTCTTTCTTTACCAAGCTTGTTGCGAAGTGCTCCAAGTGCATCAGCGACTATGCCTTTCTTATCCGCGACGAATAAGATTAAATCGCCCACTTCAGCTTCCAATGCAGATACTAATTGCTCTTGATCTTCTGCGAAGAATTTGGCGATCGGCCCTTTTACTCCGTCTTCTTCAACTTTCAGCCATGCAAGGCCTTTTGCACCGTAAATCGCTGCAAATTCAGCCAATCCATCAATATCTTTACGGGAATAATCCGCATTTCCGTCCTTAACGACGATCGCCTTAACTTGTCCGCCGTTTGCAACAGCGCCGGTGAACACTTTGAAATCACTGTCTTTGACGATTTCGGAAACATCTTTAAGTTCCATTCCGAAACGTGTATCCGGTTTGTCGGAACCGTAACGGCTCATTGCTTCATTGTATGTCATTCTAGGGAATGGCAGTGTTACGTCCAATCCTTTTACTTCTTTCATCACTTTAGCCATCATGTTTTCAGCGGTGTTAATGATATCTTCTTGGCTCATGAAGCTTGTTTCAATATCGATTTGCGTGAATTCAGGCTGTCTGTCAGCACGTAAGTCTTCATCACGGAAACAGCGGGCAATTTGATAATAACGTTCGAAACCGGATACCATCAATAGCTGCTTGAAGATTTGCGGTGACTGCGGAAGTGCATAGAACTCACCTTCGTGTACACGGCTAGGCACTAAATAATCACGTGCTCCTTCAGGTGTACTTTTCGTTAAGATAGGTGTTTCGATATCAAGGAAGCCTTCACCGTCCAAGTAATCACGGATCGCTTTTGTTGTTTGGTTACGCATTTTCAACGTTTCGAACATCGCTGGACGGCGCAGGTCCAAATAACGATATTTCAAGCGGATGTCTTCTGATACATCCGTTCTTTCATCAATGATGAATGGAGGGGTCTTTGCTTCGTTTAAAATTGTAACGTTTTCAGCTTGAACTTCGACGGTCCCTGTTGTTACGTTCGGATTGAAGTTGGCTTCATCACGTTTGATGACTGTTCCTTGGATATCAAGGACGTATTCATTACGGATCTTTTCGGCTGTGGCCAGCGCGTCTGCCGAGATATCCGGGTTGAAAACTACTTGGACGACTCCGCTTCTGTCACGTAGGTCGATAAAGATGACCCCGCCCAAATCCCGGCGTTTTTGTACCCATCCCTTTAATGTTACTTTTTCACCAATAGCTGCTTCTGTCACTTCACCATTGAAGTATGTTCTGCCAAACATGGTATTTCCCCCTTAAGCCTGTAGCTTTTTGAATTGTTCAACGAATGTAGCAAGTTCCATTTGGACTTGTTCACCGGTTTCCATGAACTTCACATTGATTTTATTATTTGCCAATTCATCATCCCCGAGTGTCGCCACATATCTTGCTTCGAGGCGGTCGGCTGATTTGAATTGTGCTTTCACTTTACGGTCTTGATAGTCTTTTTCGACGGTAAAACCGGCATTCCGCAATTGATGGGCAAGTTTGACGGTATAATCCTTGGCTGTTTCACCTAATGAAACAAGATAGCAGTCAATTCCCTTTTTGATCGGAAGCTCGATGTTTTCTGCTTGGAGGGCAGCAATCAGGCGTTCAATGCTAAGTGCAAAGCCGATTCCCGGTGTTTCCGGTCCGCCAAGTTCTTCAGCTAGCCCGTTATAACGGCCGCCTCCGCAAAGGGTAGTGATGGCGCCAAAGCCTTCTGCATCACTCATGATTTCAAATGCGGTATGATTATAGTAATCCAAGCCCCGCACTAGGGTCGGATCTTCAACGAAGTCGATTTCCAAATCGGTTAAGTGCTGTTTCACCTTTTCGAAATAAATACGGGATTCATCATTTAAATATTCAATGATGGAAGGAGCCGTGTTCATCAATTCGTGATCGTGATCCTTTTTACAATCCAGGATACGCAAAGGATTTTTTTCGAGACGGTTTTGACAATCGCCGCAAAACTCGCCGATGCGAGGTTCGAAATGTTTAATTAACGCATTGCGATGCGCTGTCCGGCTTTCCTTATCACCAAGGCTGTTGATCACAAGTTTCAGCTTTTTCAAACCAAGTTCCTTGTAAAGGTTCATCGCAAGTGACAGAACCTCTGCATCGATTCCGGGATCCTTACTTCCTAAAGCTTCGATGCCGAATTGAACGAACTGGCGGAACCGGCCTGCTTGCGGACGTTCGTAACGGAACATCGGCCCGATATAATAAAGCTTGACCGGTTGATTAGCCCACCCGAACATTTTGTTCTCGATATATGACCGTACAACCGATGCGGTGCCTTCCGGACGAAGGGTCAAGTTCCTTTCACCGCGATCTTGAAATGAATACATTTCTTTTTGTACGATATCGGTTGTATCCCCTACACCACGTAAAAATAATTCCGTATGCTCAAAAATCGGTGTGCGGATTTCTTTATATTGGTAACGGTGACAAATCTCACGCGCTGTGTTCTCGATATACTGCCAAATTTCCGTTTGGCCAGGCAATAAATCCTGGGTACCTCTAGGAATCTGAATAGACATGTGTGTTTCCTCCTTTAAAGCAAGACGCCCTTTCTGATACGGCGCTATACTGATTTTTTCCAAACAAAAAACTCCCGCCCCTTGTAACTTATCCGTTACAAGGGACGAGAGTTTGGATATCCCGTGGTGCCACCCTAGTTGAAGCACAAAAAAAAGTGCCCCCGCTCAAAAACAGTTAACGCCTGTTTTACGTCCATCTCCTATTAAGTAAATCCGTTCGGAGTGAAGCCTACGGAGGGTTCTTTCATTAAGTCATCATGTGGAATGCTTTCAGCCTCGGCATTTCCTCTCTTTTCATGTGTTTCTTAATTACTCTTCTCCATCATTGGTTATTGCAGTAATGAGTCTGATATTTTATAATCATACGGACGTTAACATCAAATGTCAAGGCAGACTGAGGATTTTGTCGCATTTTATTGGTTCAAACGTTTTTTCAAATTTTTGATCGTCCGGACATTGACCCCGAATTCGGATGCCAATTCAACAAGGTTTGCGCTTTGTTCCTTTTGAATGAAATCGTGAAAATCGACGCCCAGTACTTGATTGCCTCCGCTTAAGCTCGTTTGATCTTTTTCGCTGAATTTCATGTGGTTTCCCTCCTTGAGTTATATAAGCTCTATTCTTTCCTAAAAAAAATGTTTTTTGCACAGGGAAAGAGGGAAATTTTTATTGAACGAGAATACATACATATAGACATTAAAAGGGAGAGAGACAACTATGAAGAAGAAATCGGGTTTATTCGGCCTGACACTGATGCTGATATTCTCAGCGATTTTCCCCGTCAATCACGCTTTTGGAAAAGATGAAGGGGAAAATATCGTGACGACCCAAGTGGTCAATGTCCGTGAAGGTGCAGGCCTCAGTTTCCCTATCGTAAAAAAACTGGAAAAAGGGGACTCGTATCCCATTCTGAATGAAGATGGTGACTGGATCGAAATCCGGATCGGCGCCGGCAAAACGGGATGGGTTGCCAATTGGTTAGTGGAGAAACAAACGGGGTCCGATACCAACCAGGTCAAAAAGGAATCCGGACAAGGCATGATAACAGGCAGCTCCGTCCGCGTCCGTACAGGTCCCGGTACTACATTTCAAACGGTTGGATCCTTAAGTAAAGGAACGGCTGTTGACATCATTGAAAAGAATGAAAATTGGATAAAGGTCAAAACGGCGGATATCGAAGGCTGGGTCTCATCTGACTACTTGAAGCTTCCCGCCTCATCAGGAAGTGCAGCGAAGAAAGATTCAACTAAGGAAAAAGAAACGAATCAATCCGTAAAAACCGGTGTAACATTGGTGGACCGGCTCAATGTCCGTTCGGAACCATCGACAAGCAGTGCCTCGCTCGGAAAGCTGAATAAAAATACGTCAGTGACCGTTTACAGGGTTGAAAATGAATGGGCTGAAATTGATTTCCAAGGAGTCCGCGGTTGGGTAGCTGAACCTTACATACAAGTAAGCGAAGATAAAGATGATATGAAAAATGAAACGGCAGGCGCCACTGCAAGGGTGACCGCTGCGGGATTAAATGTCAGGAAAGAAGCCTCTCTCTCAAGCAAGGTCATCGGTTCGGTGAACAAGGATGAGACTTACGCCGTGCTGCAAACAAAGGGTAATATGACACAGATAAAGCTCTCCGGTTCAAAAAAGGGCTGGGTCGTGAATTGGTACCTGGAAAAAGAGAATGTTGAAAAAACGGCGAAGGAAAAAAAGGTTGATGTAAAAGGAAACAAGATTACCATCATTCATGATGGTACGATCCTTAGGAGTGAGCCTGATGGCAACTCAGAGATTGTAAAGCAGGCCAATGCAGGTGAAACGTTCTCCGCATCAGGTATGGAAGGCGACTGGTATTCCATTAAACTTAAGGGCGGAAAAACAGCTTATGTGGCCGGATGGATCGTTACGATCGAAGGGAATCCCGAGCAGATCCAACGGCCTGGCGTTGAGAAATACTTAAAGGATAAAACCATTGTGATCGATCCAGGACATGGCGGAAGGGATAGCGGTACAATCGGCGTCGGTGGAACACTTGAAAAAAACCTGACGACTCGAACGGCAGAATTGCTGCGGGACAAACTTCAGGCGGCAGGAGCTAAAGTGATCCTGACCAGAAGCGGAAATACTTATGTTCCACTCCCTTCCCGGGTCAGCACTTCACATATACATAACGCGGATGCTTTCATCAGCCTCCATTATGATAGCACCAAGGACCAGATCACCAGCGGGATAACAACATACTACTATCATGACTATCAGCGTGCATTGGCGGCTACACTGGCCAATTCACTCGGTTCTACCATGCAGGTGCCCAATCGTGGAACACGTTACGGGAATTTTCATGTTATCCGTGAAAATAAACGGGTAGCTACACTTATTGAACTAGGTTATTTAAGTAATCCAGTGGAAGAATTGACGTTAACATCAAATGAGTATCAAGAAAAAATCACATCAGCCATCTATAATGGATTGGCGCGGTATTTTAAATAAAAAGAAGAAAAGCCAGCTTCGCATCAAAGCTGGCTTTTCTTCTCTTACCCAAAAAAAATAACCTACCGCAGCAGGTTATTTTTTGCTTTCAAGTATTAATGTAACGGGACCGTCATTAGTAAGCTGAACATCCATCATGGCACCGAATTGACCTGTTTCCGTATGGACGCCTTTCTTGCGGAGTTCCTCGTTAAATGCTTCATATAATTCATTCGCCTCTTCAGGACGGGCGGCGTCCATGAAGTTGGGTCGACGGCCTTTACGGCAATCGCCGTATAAGGTGAATTGTGAAACTGATAAAATCGAACCTCCCACATCCAATAGTGAATGGTTCATCTTTTCATTTTCATCTTCAAATATTCTTAGATTGACAATCTTATCGGCCAAATAGGCGGCGTCATCGATGGTATCCCCATGGGTGATACCAACCAACAGGACGAGACCGCTGTCGATTTGCCCGATTATTTGGTCTGCGACAACGACTTTTGCCGCTTTGGAACGTTGTAAAACAACACGCATGGCAATAAAAACTCCTTAGTTCATTATCCTTCTGACGGAATAAACATCTGAAATTTGTTTTATGCGGTCGACGACCTTTTGTAAATGGGCAATGTTATGAATATAAATCGACATGTGAATGGTCGCCACCTTATTCCTGTCGGATTTACCCGAGACCGCTGAAATGTTGGTCTTGGTTTCATTGACGGCTTGCAGCACTTCGTTTAATAAGCCGCGACGGTCATAGCCGCTAATTTCAATTTCAACGATGTATTCCTTGCGTTCGTTAATCGTACTTTCCCATTCAACCGGTACGAGGCGATGATCCGCATCCCCGCTATCCAGGTTCGGGCAATCTTGTCTATGAACTGAAACTCCACGGCCTTTGGTTATATAACCAACGATTTCGTCCCCTGGAACTGGGTTGCAACAGCGTGATAAACGGATAAGCAGGTTATCAATCCCCGGTACCTGTACGCCTGAGTCACGTTTTTTAGATGTATTGGAGAAGGTTTTCAGATCGGCTACCGCTTCAGAAATATCTGCTTCTTGCTCGACCATTTTCTGCTTACGCCATTTTTCGGTAAGGCGGTTAGCTACCTGAAGGGCTGTTATTCCGTTATATCCGACTGCTGCATACATATCCTCTTCATTCAGGAAGTTGAATTTATCCGCAACACGCCTGATATTCTCGGCAGCCAGGATTTCCTTCAGGTCGAACTCCATATCCTTGATTTCCTTTTCAACAAGCTCTTTGCCTTTTTCGATATTTTCTTCCCGGCGCTGCTTCTTGAAAAATTGGCGGATTTTATTTTTCGCTTGAGATGTTTGCGTTAGCTTAAGCCAATCCTGACTTGGACCATATGAATGCTTTGAGGTTAAGATTTCTATGATGTCGCCAGTTTTCAGTTTATAATCCAGCGGTACCATTTTCCCATTCACTTTGGCACCAATCGTTTTATTTCCGATTTCCGAGTGAATCCGGTAAGCGAAATCAATCGGGTTGGATCCTGATGGCAGTTCGATGACATCGCCTTTTGGAGTGAAAATGAATACCATATCAGAAAATAGATCTATTTTAAGGGATTCCATGAATTCCTCGGCATTAGTCGCATCATCCTGGAATTCAAGAATTTCCCGGAACCATGTCAATTTTTCTTCCAGTGAAGGCTGTTCACCAACATCTTTTCCCTCTTTATAAGCCCAGTGCGCGGCAACCCCGAACTCGGCAATGCGATGCATATCGGAAGTACGGATCTGCACTTCCAGCGGATCGCCTTTCGGTCCGATCACCGTCGTATGGAGCGATTGATACATATTCGGCTTCGGCATCGCGATATAGTCTTTGAATCGGCCAGGCATCGGCTTCCAGCATGTATGGATGATCCCTAAAACGGCATAGCAATCTTTTATGCTATTGACGACGATCCGAACTGCAAGCAAATCATAAATTTCGCTGAACTGTTTATTCTGCAAAGCCATTTTGCGATAAATACTGTATATATGTTTCGGCCTGCCGGATAGGTCAGCCTTAATGTTGACTTCCTCAACATTTTTACGCACTTCATCAATGACTTCTTCTAGATAGTTTTCACGTTCTGCACGTTTCTTCTTCATCAGGTTGACGATTCGGTAATACTGCTGAGGATTCAAATACCTTAGTGCAGTATCTTCCAGTTCCCATTTAATCGTGCTGATACCAAGACGATGGGCAAGCGGTGCGAAGATTTCCAACGTCTCGTTCGAAATCCTTCTCTGCTTTTCCTGCGGCAGATGCTTCAATGTCCGCATATTATGCAGTCTGTCCGCTAGCTTGATCAAGATAACCCGTATATCCTGGGCCATCGCCACGAACATTTTCCGATGGTTTTCCGCCTGTTGCTCCTGCTGTGATTTGTATTTGATTTTCCCTAACTTGGTCACGCCATCCACAAGCATGGCGACTTCAGGACTGAAATTTTCTTCAATATCCTTCAAAGTGATCTCCGTGTCTTCAACAACATCATGTAAAAAACCTGCCGCAATGGTTGCAGGGTCCATTTCAAGATCAGCCAGAATGCCCGCCACTTGAATCGGATGAATAATATACGGCTCTCCCGATTTACGGAATTGTTCTCGGTGAGCATATTCTGCATACTTAAACGCTCTATAGATAAATTCAGCTTCTTCCGGCTGAAGATATAAGCTGGCCCGTTCCACAACCTGCTCGGCAGTCAATATTTGATCATTAGCCATTTAATCACCTTAACCCCACTTTAACTGCCACCGGATATGATCCGGATTGAGTATGATTGGTAGCACTTCCCTTTATTCTGCAAAACGTGACAAATTTTGCGAAAAAAAATAAATCCGCTTAAACGGATAAAAGTGCAAATAAACTTATTAGCAGAAAAACTCTTTATTATTACTATTATCGAAAAAAAAGGCAAGGATGTAAAGAGTTAAACGAGTATTTTATTAAGAATAGTGCATTTTTTCACTGGAAATTCGACAAAATCCAGCTAAAATGAGTAAAAACAGAAAAAGAGCACCCTGGTAAGAGTGCTCTCGTTTATTAAAAGCTCATTAATGTCAAGACATCATAGCCGTCTAATTTATCTTTACCATCCAAGTCGGTCAATTCAATAAGGAATGCAATCCCGGCTACAATTCCGCCAAGCTGTTCAACCAATTTGATCGTCGCTTCGATTGTTCCCCCGGTAGCAAGCAAATCATCCGTGATCAAGATACGCTGTCCCGGTTTAATGGCATCTTTATGGATTGTCAATACATCCTTGCCATATTCTAAACCATATTCGACCTTTATCGTTTCACGTGGAAGTTTTCCTTCTTTTCTCACTGGCGCAAAGCCCACTTCCAATGAGTATGCGACTGGACATCCGATAATGAATCCGCGTGCTTCCGGCCCTACCACCAAGTCGATATTTTTATCGCGTGCGTACTCGACGATTTGGTCTGTTGCATATTTATAAGCTGCGCCGTTATCCATTAATGTTGTAATATCTTTGAAGACAATACCCGGTTTTGGCCAGTCTTGCACAATTGTTACATATTGCTTTAAATCCATTGCTTTGTTTCCTCCTCAAGGTCTGTTGCCTCATGAACTAAATAATGATTGAACCAATCGAATAATTGCTGATAGGAAGAATAAACAAGCTCTTGTTCAAGCTCAAATTGCTCTTTCTTTCTTGTATACGATTCAGATTCACTGAGATCGCGTTTTTTCGCATTGGTTGTGAGCATAATTAACCCATTCTCTATTGTAACAAAATCAAGCTCAAAAAACACCTTAGAAATGAAATCCACGGTATCTCTTGACCAGCCGCGATATTTGGCCAGGTCATCACCATATCTTTTCACGTCGAGCGGACCCTTTTTGGCAAGGAAGGCATAGAACCATTTAAAATGATCCCTTGTTGGCATCGTACTTAAGAAATGGTCCTGTTCATGGGAAAAGTGAGCGTAGATACGCGAAGGGTTCTTATTGGCAATCACCCGTTTCAAATATTCCCTGGACGGCGGCATGTCCATAAATGCCAAATGACCTTCGAAGCAGTCGAGCTGCACTGCATCCAGTTCATTCTTGATATGAACAAGATCTGGATGGTTTTGCAAAAATGGGTATCTGCGATAAATATCTTCCGAGAAAATGACGATCTTCCGGTTTTGTACTGGAATGTCGGCAAGCCACTTCTCTGCCTGTCCCTTGCCGCGGTAATCGAATAACTGCCAATGGTTTACCGAGACATCCTGGACAAAGATCTGGGGCTTTTTCATATTATTCCACTCATTGATGGAAAGCTCACCAATAACCGAGACCTCAGCGTGCGGAGCTATTTCATCGACAAAATGACCGAGACCGAAGCCCACGCCTTCAAGTTTGTGATTTTCACCATCTTCCAGCTGGACCTTCAAGTGATTTTGGTTGGCACCAATTTTGCGGACACTTGAAAGCTGGACGGAATCTATCAATATCTTCGGCTTAGGATTCGTAACCCCAAATGGCGCCAGCAAGCTCATTTCCTGAATCGTTTGAATGGAAACTTCAGCTAAAGTCGTTGCCCCGTCTAAGTTTGTAATGGGTGTGAAGTCCTCTTCGTTCAGTTGTTCCTTCGCAATCAAGTTCATGCGGTCCCTGAGCTCCTGAACATCTTCAATTTTCAAGGTCATTCCAGCAGCCATCGGATGTCCACCGAAATGAGGCAGCATTTCACGGCAGGCGGAAAGACTTTGAAATAGATCGAAACCGGCGATGCTCCGAGCAGAACCTTTAGCTAATCCCTTTTCCCGGTCATAGCTCAATACAATCGTCGGCCGGTAAAAGCGTTCAACAAGTTTAGAGGCCACAATCCCCACAACTCCGGCGTTCCAGCCTTCCCTGCCGATGATGAGCACTCCATTGGACTCCGGAGGGTAGTTCTCCTCGACTTCAGCAATCGCTTCTTCCGCCATTGCCGCAACCATTTCCTGTCGCTCTTTATTGATATCATTGATTTCATTGGCAAGTTCCGTTGCTTCTTCCAGACTTTGTGACATCAATAAATCGACAGCGGGATCGGCATCTCCAAGGCGCCCGACAGCATTGATCCGCGGTGCCATCGCAAAGCCGATCGATTCTTCATTCAATGCTTCCTGCTGAACATTCGCCACTTTCATTAAGGCAACAAGTCCCGGGCGGCGCGTCAAACGTAACTGCTCGATGCCTTTCGCAGCAATGACGCGGTTTTCCCCTTGTAAAGGCACTAAATCCGCTATCGTGCCGATTGCCGCTATCTCAAGCAAATCCTCAGGCAACTCCCCAAGCAAGGCGTGTGCCAGCTTAAATGCGACCCCTACTCCGGCAAGCTCTTTAAATGGATAGGAACTGTCCTCAAGTTTAGGATGGATGATTGCCAATGCCTCAGGCAGTTCCGGTCCCGGTTCATGGTGGTCGGTCAAAATATAATCCATGCCAAGCTCGCCGGCAAGTTTCGCTTCATCGACTGCAGAAATTCCGGTATCGACGGTTATTAATACCTTCACCCCTTGCTCGGCTGCAAGTCGGAATGCCATCGGATTCGGACCATATCCTTCTGTAAACCGATTAGGGATATAAAAGTCAACATCGGCCCCCAATCTCGTCAGCGCCGTCATCATCACTGTCGTCGATGTCACGCCATCCGCATCATAATCACCGAATATACGTATTTTTTCTCCATTTTGAATCGCTTCTCTTATTCTATATACTGCTTTATCCATATCCTTCAATAAAAATGGATCATGAAAAGTTTGATTTTTTACAAATAAAAATGATCGGGCACTTTCAATCGTATCCAGGCCTCGATTCACAAGCAGGGCTGCAACCAAAGGTGTGATATGAAGCTCTTCAGCTAGTACAGCAACTTTGTTTTCATCGGCAGTTCGTAAGTTCCACCGGGTTTTTGGCTTTAACATTTATTCACCCCTCAACTTACTCATTATACAAAACGAATATACCAGTTTCAATTTTATTTTAAACTCATAATTGGCTGTAATTCCCTGTTCGATAAGCTTAGTTCAATAAAAAGAAGGCTGGCATCATGCCAGCCCCCTCTCACCTATTAAACTTGTCCTTCAAGACTTTGTTTCTTTTCTTTCGCTGTATTCAGCGGACCTTTCTTCTTCAATTCCCTGATTTTCAAATCAAGCCAGAATTGGGAAGCGATCAATAGCGATGAATACACGCCGCATATTAAACCGATAAACAGGGCAATGGAGAAGTTACGGATAGCTTCACTGCCGAAGATCATCAACGCGATGACCGTGATGAGAACGGTCAGAACCGTGTTAATGGATCTCGTCAAAGTTTGCCTGATACTGATGTTCACAATGTTCTCAAGTTCTTCGGCGGTTTTGATTTTACGGCTGAAGCGCAGGTTTTCACGAATACGGTCAAAGGTTACGATCGTATCATTGATCGAATAACCGACGATCGTCAGAACCGCAGCAATGAAGGTGATATCCACTTCGAGCCGGAGCAAGCTAAAAATCGTGATGATGAAGAAGGCATCATGTATGAGCGCGACCACGGCAGGTACGGCCATTCGCCATTCAAATCGTATCGATACATACAATATGATTCCGATTGATGCGATTGCTAACGCAAACATGGCATTTTTCGCAAGCTCTTTTCCTACAGTCGGTGATACGGTGCTGACATTCGGTTCCGCTCCGTAATCCTTCTTGAAATGGTCCTTCAATTCAGCGATTTCCTGTTTATCGAGGACACCGACTGTCCGAACGACAGCATTTTTATTGTCTTTACCAGCGAGCCTGACATCCTTGATATCATCCGCGTCAATACCGACCTTTTCCATTTCGGTTTTGACTTGCTGAGTCGTCAAGACGTCTTTGGACGCAATCTCGATTCGGGTACCGCTCGTGAAATCAATCCCAAGATTCAATCTGAAGACGAGCAGGAAAATGATCCCGATAATGGTGACACCGATTGAAATGCCATAAAAAACTTTCCGATGTTTGACGAAATCGATTTTATCAAAGCGTGTTGGCAATGACATTAAATCCATTTTCTCGGATAAATCGTGAATGTATTTCTTCTTCACGCCAAACCACGATGCACGTTTGTCCAGGAACCCGCTATTCACCCACAGGCTCATGAAGAGGCGTGTACCATAGACGGCTGTAATGAAACTCATTAAAATCGAAATGATCAAAGTGGTGGCAAACCCTTTAACCGAGCTTGTTCCATAATAGAACAGAACAGCCGCAGCCAGCAGGGTCGTTAAGTTGGCATCCGTAATTGTAGCAAGTGAATTCTTGGTACCTTCTTTATAAGCCGCTTTAACCGATCTGCCAAGTTTCAATTCATCCCTGATTCGCTCATAGGTTATGATATTGGCGTCGACGGCCATCCCGACCCCGAGTACCAATGCTGCAATACCAGGCAGCGTAAGGACCGCATTCATCCAATCAAACACTAAAAGCGTCAAGAAAAGGTATATACTTAAAGTGACGACTGCAATGAATCCCGGGAAGCGGTAATACACAAGCATGAAGATAAAAACAAGTGCAATTCCGATGATTCCTGCAAAAATAGTATCATGCAGTGCACCTGCACCGAACTGGGCACCTACAGAAGTGGAATACTTTTCTTTTAAATCTACAGGCAAAGCACCGGCATTAAGAAGGGCTGCAAGCTCTTTCGCTTCTTCCACCGTGAATTGACCGGTAATATACACCTTCTTCGTATTGAAAACTTCACTGACAGCCGGAGCGGATATCATATTGTCCTGTGAGGCTGTATCCTTAATGGAATCTTTTCCTTCCTCGAAATCCAACCAGATTGCAAGTACATTAGTCGGACTTTGCATCGAGGATATTTTTTGAGTGATGTCCTTAAATTTATTTACGTCTTTCAATGTGACTTCGACAACCGGTTTATTATCTTGGAACGTTTGTTTCGCGCCGCCTTCTTTAAGGTCGGCACCGGTCATCATTTCCTTATCGTTGTAGTCACGGAAAGATAACTTAGCTTGTGTCGAGAGGATTTCGCGAGCGTTATTTTGGTCTTTGACTCCAGCCAATTGAACGCGGATCCGGTCTTTCCCTTCGATTTGAATGTTAGGTTCGCTAACGCCCAAAACATTGACACGCCGCTCAAGCGAGCTTACTGTAGCCCGTAAAACATCCGGGGTGATCTTTTCCCCAGACAGCGGTTTTACTTCATATAACACTTCAAAACCGCCTTGAAGATCAAGACCCAGCTTGATATCCTTTAGGATTCCTTTTGAAGTCGTCCCCATCGCTGCGAAAATCAATAGTGCGATTAGAAAAAACGCAACGATTCTGCTTCTTTTTACCATTATGTAGTAGGCCCCTTTCTATAATACGCCTGTTCCTGAAGTTAAAAAAACTGTCATTTTTAGTTTATATGATAACTGCATACCCTTTGCTTCTTGAGAAAAAGGACACAGCTTCCCTGCTTTTTCCAAAAAAAGCATAACCATATCTATTATGAGTCATATACAAACAGCTGTCAATTTAAGTATATCTTTGTGTTTATTCTTTAAAAAGTTCCTTCAGTTCTTCTTCAGAAAGCGGCTCTAATAGGTTTGGTGATTTATATGCTTCAACCATTTGGAAGGTCATGAACTGGTTACTCGAAAATGTCACGATATCTGCGACAAGTTCATGAAGGTGAATGTTTTCCTGCGGACGCTTCCATTTATTTTTGGTTAAAGTTCCCCAAATGTCTTCCTCCGTTACGGCATTCAATCCGACCATTTGGAATTCCTCACGCTTGCTCTTCAAAAATGGACGTACCTTTAGATAATACCTTTGATAGGGATGATTCTTTTTTGCCATCACTTTGCCTCCAGTAAAAATGATTCTCAAATAAATGCGCATTTTCTTAGAAGGATTTCGATCATTTGTTAGAACGCAAACAAACACTTTTGTCATGCTTTGTCCAAGTACAAGCATATAGATAATTGTATAGCATAACAGCTTTTTTGAGAAGGCAGGGAGGGAGTTCAATGTCCAAATTTTTAAAAGGGACGCTGATATTATTAATCGCAAGCCTGATTACAAGAGTTCTTGGTTTCATTAACCGCATTGTCATCGCCCGCTTCATCGGCGAAGAAGGCGTTGGTTTATATATGATGGCTTTACCGACCCTCTTTCTTGTCGTGAACATAACCCAGTTAGGCCTGCCAATTGCCATTTCGAAATTCGTGGCTGAGGCTAATGCCAGAGGGGATGAGCGGAAAATCAAGAAAATCCTTGTCGTCTCTTTGGCCTGCACCTTTACTCTTTCGATGATTTTCACTCCTGCGATGCTGGTTTTTGCGCCGGTTCTCTCAGAATACCTTTTCACTGATGAACGGACATTATGGCCGCTCATGGCGATTGCCCCGATCGTACCAATCATCGCCATTTCATCCGTACTGCGCGGTTATTTCCAAGGCAAGCAAAATATGAAGCCCTTCGCTTTCTCACAAGTTATCGAACAGGTGGCCAGAATCACTTTCATAGCCGTCCTGACGAAGGCCTTTTTGCCATATGGAATTGAATATGCAGCAGCCGGGGCGATGTTAGCTTCAATCATCGGTGAGCTTGTATCTCTCATCTACTTATTGACCAGCTTTAAACTAAAGAAACATTTTAAGTTCCGGAAAGGTTTCTTCAAGAATGTCAAATCCGGAAAAGGAACGTTCACGGAATTGATGGGGATCGCCCTGCCTTCTACTGGGAGCAGGATGATAGGATCCATCTCGTGGTTTTTCGAACCGATAGTGGTCGCTCAGAGTTTGGCAATCGCCGGAGTCACCGCGGCCGCAGCCACCAGTCAATACGGTGAGCTGACAGGGTACGCACTGCCTTTACTCATGCTTCCATCTTTCGTTACATCATCACTGGCGACGGCACTTGTCCCGGCAGTGAGTGAAGCCCGTACGACCGGAAACTTTTTACTCGTTGAACACAGGCTTCAGCAGGCCCTGAAAATCACCTTTATCACAGGCTGTTTAGCTATCGTCATTCTGTTCATCTTTGCCGAACCGATTTTACAAGTCATGTATGGCTCTTCGCATGCTGCTGTTTTCATTAAATTCCTGGCACCTTTTTTCATCCTTTATTACTTTCAATATCCGCTGCAATCCATGCTGCAAGCACTGGATCTTGCAAAGGCCGCAATGTTCAACAGCCTGGCTGGGAACATCCTTAAAATCGGTGTGATTTGGCTGCTGGCGTCAAAGGAAAGTTTCGGGATCATGGGTGCCGCAATCGGGATAGCTGTCGGTACGATGCTCGTTACCTTCCTGCATTTTTCAACCGTGCTGAAGGTCGTCCCTTTCACGCTTCATTTCCGCAGCTATATATCAGCTCTGGTTCTTGCTTTAATTTCAGGATGGGGCGGTTATTATCTTTATCAATTCCCGCTTTCCTCACTGCCACTTGGCACAAGGCTTATGTTTTCCGTGACGGTCGTTATCATGCTATTCACATTTTTCCTGCTCATGACCGGCAGCATAAAAAAGGCGGATCTGATCAGGATTCCTGTAGTGGGCGGCTTTTTATCAAAATTCGCTTGGAAATAAAATGAACCGAAGCATTAAAAGGCTTCGGTCATTTCTTCGTTTCATTTTTATCAATGTAAAATTGGCCATCTATGTACCCGCAAATCGAAATCTCTTTAATATTCGTTTCTCCCAATTTTTTCAACTGGTGCCGGAGCCAAAAATGATTTTTCCCAATTTTATCAAGATTTTCTCCCTGTATCTCTCCGTCGACAATTAGCGGGAATGGAACCTGACTTTCCGACCTTTCTTCGTCGCATTTTTTAATCACTGAGAGCCTTCCTGAAGTTTCAAGGATGGCAAATTGAACTTCGTTTAGATCAATAATTCCTTGTTCACGAAGTTGGGTCAATAAGTCATCAAAATTATATCGTTGTCTGCGCATCGCTTTTTCATCTATTTTCCCCTGATTAATGATGATCTGCGGCTTACCGTCCATGAAATAGCGAAATTTGACACTTTTCAATGAGGCAAATGCCAATGTAATTTGGAGGATCGCGAGGACAAACATTGGGATAGTCTGTCGGATAAACGGTTTTTCCAAATCTTCAAAGGATAGCACAGCAATGTCCCCTATCATGATGGATACCACTAAATCAAGAACGCTCAGTTCCCCAACTTCCCGCTTACCCATCATTCTAAAAAGGAACCAGATGACTAGATAGATTACCGTCGTTCGAAAAATAATCCCTAGATAGATATCCACTTCAATAACACTTCCTTCATCCATAGCATGGCTTGTGAACTGAAAAATTACTCCATAATCTTTGCTAATTTTGCGGGAAGCTTCTTAAACCTGGTCTAAAGGTTCGATACGGGGAATATGCTTGTACAAACACATAAACAGGCTATACGTATCAGCCTTTTAAAAAGGAGGAATACCCATCGAAACTAAAAAAATGAGTGTCGCCGTAATATATGGCGTAGGCTCCATCTTTGCCATAGCGATGATTGCTAGTTTAATCGTTTCCATCCTTCTTCGTTTTACTTCACTGACGGAATCATCCCTGACATACGTGATCATGATCGTGTCCTTTTTATCGCTGTTCATTGGCGGATTCATTTCAGGAGGCAAAGGGAAAAAGCAAGGACTATTCTTGGGCGGGAGTACTGGGCTGCTTTATCTGTTGGTCGTGTTCCTTTTTCAATATTTAGGTCACGATGCACTTTTCACCATCAAGCAATGGATATACTATGGCTGTTTTGTGATTACGGCCATGATGGGCGGCGTGCTTGGGGTCAACATGAGTTCCGACTCCCGCACCGATTAAAAAACACAGCAAAAAAACCGGGCACATGGCCCGGTTTTCGTTTGTCTTATACGGATACTTCTTTATTCGGTGCGCTTTCCGTAATTTCACGGATTGCAGCACGGTCAAAAGTTAGTTTTGTACCGTCTGGTGATTTAATGACGATTTGCAGTTCATCGATTGCATCGATTGTTCCGTGCATGCCGCCGATAGTAGCAACTTTATCACCTTTTTTCAAACTGCTTTGCATGTTTCGCGTAGCCTTTTGGCGTTTTTGCTGCGGGCGGATCAATAAGAAATAGAACAATACGAACATTAAAATCAACGGAAGTATTTGTGTTAAATTACCCATTTTGTATATTCACTCCTTTCGTTCATTAAAATATGTATGGAATTAGAAGTTTCTCGCATTTGGTTCATTGAAACCATACTGCTCAAAAAACTCTTCCCTAAAGTCTCCAAGGCGATCTTCTCGAATAGCTTGTCTGACCTGTTCCATCAAGTTTAACAGAAAATGAAGATTATGGTAAGTCGTAAGACGAATCCCAAAGGTTTCTTCACATTTAATCAAATGGCGGATATATGCCCGGCTATAATTCTTGCAAACATGACAATCGCAATTTTCATCAATTGGACCGAAATCGCGTGCATACTTCGCATTTTTCACAACCAGCCGCCCATTGCTCGTCATGAGCGTACCATTACGCGCAATTCGCGTCGGCAGTACACAGTCAAACATATCGATACCGCGGAGTGCACCATCGATCAATGAGTCCGGTGAACCGACCCCCATAAGGTAACGCGGTTTGTCAGTTGGCAAAAGCGGACTTGTAAACTCAAGGACGCGGTTCATGATATCCTTCGGTTCCCCTACGGATAGTCCTCCAATAGCATAACCCGGGAAGTCAAGGGAGACAAGGTCTTTTGCACTTTGTTTGCGAAGATTTTCAAACTCCCCGCCTTGAACGATTCCGAACAGCCCTTGGTCATTTGGGCGCTCATGTGCATTCAAACAGCGTTCCGCCCAGCGCGATGTCCGTTCTACCGACTTCTTCATATACTCTTCAGTCGCCGGAAATGGCGGACATTCATCAAATGCCATCATAATATCCGAGCCAAGCGCATTTTGTATTTCCATCGCTTTTTCCGGAGATAAAAATAATTTATCGCCATTCAGGTGGTTCCTGAAATGCACGCCCTCTTCTTCAATTTTGCGGAACTCGCTCAAACTGAAGACTTGAAAGCCGCCTGAGTCGGTCAAAATCGCCCGATCCCAGTTCATGAACTTATGCAATCCGCCAGCTTCCTTGATGATTTCATGCCCCGGACGCAGCCAAAGGTGGTACGTATTGCTCAGGATGATGCCTGCCCCCATTTGTTTCAAATCTTCCGGGGACATCGTTTTGACAGTAGCCATCGTTCCAACCGGCATAAATGCCGGCGTTTCAAAAGAACCATGCGGCGTATGGACCCGGCCTAGCCGTGCCCCTGTCTGTTTACATGTTTTGATTAACTCATATCGTATTGCAGTCAACGCAATAACTCCCTTCAAGAGCTTCTCACTCTTATATTACTTAATTAACATTGCATCTCCAAAACTAAAGAACCTGTATTTTTCTTCCACAGCCGTTTCATAGGCATGAAGGACATGCTCCCTGCCTGCAAGTGCAGAAATAAGCATGATTAAAGTCGATTTGGGCAAATGGAAGTTCGTTATCATCGCATCGATCCCTTTGAACTCATAACCAGGATAAATGAAGATGCTCGTCCAGCCATTCTCTTCCTTGAAAACCCCATCATTGCGGGACGCAATCGTTTCTAATGTCCTTGTGGACGTTGTGCCGACCGTAATGATTTTCCCGCCTTTATCTTTCACATCATTCAGTAATCTGGCTGTGCCTTCCGTCATTTGATAAAATTCCGAATGCATTTCGTGGCTGTCAATATCGTCGACACTTACTGGACGGAATGTACCAAGCCCGACATGCAGCGTGATGAAGGCGATGTGGACACCCATCCCTTTAAGTTTCTCAAGCAAATCCTCCGTAAAATGCAGGCCAGCGGTAGGCGCCGCTGCAGATCCCCGTTCACGCGCATATACCGTTTGATAGCGGTCCTGGTCGTCGAGTTGTTCCTTGATGTATGGAGGTAACGGCATTTCGCCAAGTTTCTCCAGTATTTCATAAAAAATGCCATCATATTTAAATTCAAGGATTCGGCCGCCATGCTCGAGCACGCCTGTACAGACGGCACTCAGCTTACCATCGCCAAAAACGATTGTCGAGCCTACTTTAATCCGTTTGGCCGGCTTCACAAGCGTTTCCCATACATCATCATGCTCTTGCTTAAGCAGCAATACTTCGATTTTTGCACCGGTTCCTTCTTTACTGCCGTATAGTCGGGCCGGAAGCACCTTCGTATCATTCAACACCAGGCAATCTCCCGGTTTGATATATTCCGTGATATGGCTGAATACATCATGCTGGAGCTTACCGGTTTCTTTGTCCAGCACCATCAATCTGCTGGCTTCCCTATCTTCCAAAGGAACTTGGGCAATTAGTTCCTCTGGTAAATGAAAATCAAACATATCCAATTTCATCTGTTCCACTTCCTTACGTGTCTATCAAGCTGTAATCATTATTTAAAACGGCCGATCAAATAAAAAATGGCGGACAACACAACACTGACGATGATTGATGTAACGATAGGAAAGTAAAACGTCGTATTCCCCTTTTTCAGAAAAATATCTCCCGGCAGCCTGCCGAGATGAATATATTTCATCGCAAATCCAATCACGAATATAATTACACCCAGAATCATAACCATCTTTGGTATATTCATCATTCAGGCATCTCCATGCCGAAATGCTCATAAACTAGCTGTGTTGCCATCCGGCCTCTTGGGGTACGCTGAAGAAAACCGACTTGTAACAGATATGGTTCATACACATCTTCGATCGTATGTGCCTCTTCGCCAATCGTTGCCGCAATCGTTTCCAGACCCACTGGTCCGCCACGAAATTTTTCAATGATCCCTTTAAGTAATTTATGGTCAATATGATCGAGTCCTAAACGGTCGACCTGCATTAATTCAAGCGCATAATCGGCAAGCTCGGCCGTTATCGTACCATCCCCGCGCACCTGGGCGAAATCCCGGACCCTCCGTAAAAGCCGATTGGCAATTCTCGGGGTGCCCCTTGACCTTCTTGCAAGCTCGGCTGCTGCTTGATCATCCATCTCCGTATCCATGATTCTTGCTGTACGGATGATGATATCAGTCAAATGGGGTTCCGTATAATATTCAAGACGGCTCAAAACGCCAAAACGGTCCCTGAGCGGTGCAGACAATGAGCCTGCACGCGTCGTGGCCCCTACGAGGGTGAACGGCGGCAAGTCGATCCTGATCGAACGGGCTTCCGGTCCCTTACCGACTACAATATCCAGACAAAAGTCCTCCATAGCCGGATATAGCACTTCTTCAACGACACGTGGAAGACGGTGAATCTCATCGATGAACAATACATCACCTGGTTCAAGTGCACTCAAAATGGCCGCCAGATCTCCCGGCCGCTCAATGGCGGGACCGGAAGTCGTGCGGATATTTACACCCATTTCATTGGCGATGATGACGGCAAGCGTCGTCTTTCCAAGACCAGGCGGTCCATATAAAAGTACATGATCGAGCGTTTCTTCACGCATCCTTGCCGCTTCGATGTATACACTTAAATTCGCTTTCACTTTATCCTGTCCGATATATTGCTTTAAGTTTTGCGGCCGCAGGCTTTGTTCAAAGGACAGTTCGTTCAAATCGGCTTCCTGATTGAATATTCTCTCCTCCATTGCGCCACTCCTTATCTTAACATCATTTGCAATGCTTTCTTAATATATTGCTCGGTCGTCATATCTTCAGCCTGCAATTTCTTGGCAACCTTTTGGATTTCCTTTTCAGAATAACCAAGAGCCTTCAATGCAAGAATGGCTTCATCCAATTCCTCCGTATAGCCATTTGGACTGAGTGCAGCCGTTACGCCTTCGTTAAACAAGCTTGGAAACGCATCCGGAATAATGTTCTCAAGTTTCCCTTTTAAATCGAGAATCATCTGCCGTGCCGTTTTCTTTCCGACTCCCGGGAATTTCACCAAAAACGATTCATCTTCATTTTCGATCGCCTGTACCACCTGATCAACCTGGCCTGATGCCAATATGGCTAGAGCACCCTTCGGCCCGATTCCCGTTACATTCAATAATTTTGTGAATAGCGCCTTTTCTTGACGAGTCTGAAACCCGTATAATGCGGCCATATCCTCACGAACATAATGATACAGGAATACTTGAATTTCTTTCTGGTATTGAGCGGAAAAAATAAAAGGATTCGGTGTCATCACTTGATATCCGATCCCCCCATTTTCCACAACTATGTATTCAGGCCCAATATAATCGACCTTGCCTTTTATATAATCATACAAATTAATTCTCTCCCTGATTTTGCTGTACCTCTCATTTTATCATAAAAAGGGGGTGTTGTTCATTAAAAGTTATTTAGTAGGCGCAAAGACTTTTACAATAAAGGATATCCCGTTTCATTACATTTGAGGTATTATCCCTTCCTACAGTTTGTAGACAAATGGGGTTCTATCTATATTTTAAACAAGGTATTGGAAAGGGTGTGCGAGACTCCTGCGGGAAAAGTGCGTCCAGGGGAGACCGTGGCATAAAGGCGCAGAGGGAGGAAAGCGAGTGCCTGGAGTCAACGTTCAAATTGTACAAACCCTAAAAAAACTGCAGACAAACCCGATTTTCATCGAGTGTACCTACAGTCTGGAGGATGGGTGTCATCCCATCCTAATTTACCGAATATGGCTCATACTCTTTAATGAGCTGTTTATATTGGTCTTTATTCATGATTGGAATCCCTTTTTGCAGTTCCTCCTGCTTGTATGCTTCAAGTTTACCAACGTCTATTTGGTAGAAAGTATGAATGATCTTGGCATGCTCGGGCCTTCCGATAAAAATGGATAACGTACCATCTTCCCTCATCCCAAGGTAACCATTCGCTTTTAAAAGCGGAGATATGTCATTTTCAATTTTCTTCATGACAATCTGCTTTTCATTTTGATCGACCACTTTCCACCCTTCATATTTTGACCAAAAATCCTCCATCGACCAAATTGTTTCTGTCAATTTCTCTTCACTTAATTCGCCATCCAGATACATACGCTGAAGAATGACCTTCCTTTCAATAGGATCATTTTCCTTTTGAACGGTTTCTTCGGCAAAAACGGTTAAGCAAATTGGCAATATGAAAAGCGTCACGAAAAATTGGATTCTAAGTTGATTAATCAATATATTCACCTCTTAAGGCGTTTACTTTTTATGTAGTTTGACCCCAAATAAGGATTATTAACCAGAAAAAAATCAAAAAAGAGCTGACTCCGTATCGGGTCAGCGCACTAATTATTTCAAGTGATTTTCGTGAATGTTAAGGTTATCGAACAAGTCATTGGCATCCAAAATGATCATTTCCCTCGTATCGCCATCCCGAAGATTGTTATCAAGTGTCATCGTCCTGAAATAGACACCTTCATCGGTGGTTACATATAGGGTACGGCCATTGGTAAGGGGTCCGATTTCCGTCTTGATTCTTTCTTTAACATCTTTTGCTTGGCTGTAGTCATCAAGCCGCAAGGCTACCAGCATTTCATCTTTCATGATGATTGTCCTGGCATCGATGACCGGCTCCATTTTATTGGCGATACCATTTACTTTATCGGCAAAAGCACCTTCATAAGAATTATAATAAGATGATTTTGCCTTAAGCGGTTTACTTTCATGTCCATGGTAGTTACGATCACTCTTACTGTACGCATCATCTTTATCGTATAAACCTTGCACCATATTCTCATAATTGATGTTGCGTACCAATGCATCTTTTTTATTGTACCCTGTATCATTGGTGATATTTTCATTTTCCGCTGCATTATTATTAGCACATCCAACCAAACTGACGGCGGCCAATACCGTACAAAGCGGATGTGCCCATTTTATTTTCTGCACCAATAACCCTCCCATTGCAATAGAATGAGCTATATTCCGCTCATAATTAGCATGGGTGTCGAACGGGAAATGTACTCTGTAAGATACGGCCAAAATCCCGTTTTAATTCCTATTAAGGGAAGAAATCCTTTCCGCCAATTTTTCATTCATCTCCATCCGCTCCGAAAAACCTTCCACGGTCATTTTCCAGACCGAATGAAGCTGGGAAGAACTTTTATTAAGACGATTCCATTCACGGAAAATATCGGTAGGATAAGTTAAAGCATATAAAAAGGCCAGGTCTGACTGATACCTTTGCATTTGCGGAACTTCCCACAGTTCGGTGGCCGCATCATCCAAATGAGGCGAAATTCGATTTGCATACTGTAAATAATCAATGCACCTCGGGGCTTTCGCCATTAAGTCAAAATCGATTAAGGTCAAAGTGCCGTCCGCCCTCCGCAAGAAATTATGGTGGGCACAATCACCATGAATGATGACTTTCTTTTCCTTATTCCATAAAGACTGATTTTTATCAAACCCCTCTAGCGACCATTCACCCCATCTAATCCATTCCTTAATAATATCTTCGGAAACATATTGGCGAACATATGAAAAGTTCTTTTTAAATAGTGATAAGCGTTCTTTCCACTTTTTTGATTGATTGAACACAGGAGCGTTAATGGAAATATGTTCCGACACATCATGGAAGCTTTCCAGTAACTGAATGCCCTCTAAGCGGTCCTTATTATTGGAGTATCTGAATTTTTTCTTACTCGGCGGAAAATAGTCCATACTGCCATACCATTTCTCTTTAAATTGAAAGGGCATTAGATTCTGATGAATATAATACGTTTGATGAAATCCCTTTTGTTTTAACAAAGAAGTCAATTCCCTTTGCCGATCCCATTTTTCAAAACTGTCGAATCCTTTAAGGATCATAGGATGACCCTTTTCAAAAGTTAATAAATAGACACTGCTTTGAATATGGTGGACTTTCTTTGGTTTACGATTTAAATAAGAGAGGAGACGAGTGTTAAAGACACTGTCTCCTTGATAATTAGTAGTCATCGCTTTCATCTACATATGTCGGTATCCCAAATGTTTCAGGCGCACGAACGCCCCCGAATTGGCCTGGCTGGCCTCCCATTTGTCCAGGTAACATAGCTTCCGGCTGACCACCAAGCTGACCGCGCATCATGTCTGGCTGACCACCAAATTGTCCCGGCATCATACCTGGTTGGCCTCCATTTTGGCCGCCCATCATCATGTCCGGCTGACCACCAAATTGTCCCGGCATCATACCTGGCTGGCCTCCATTTTGGCCGCCCATCATCATGTCCGGCTGACCACCAAATTGTCTCGGCATCATACCTGGCTGGCCTCCGTTTTGACCACCCATCATACCTGGCTGACCTGGGTTTTGACCGCCCATCATCATACCTGGCTGACCTGGGTTTTGGCCGCCCATCATCCTGTGTCTGGTGGAGGG
>NZ_VHIK01000064.1:0-5681 GCF_006680105.1 Bacillus sp. B4EP4a | reverse complement strand
ACTGATACTAATAGATCGAGGACTTAACCAACGCTTTAAAAAAATGAAATACCTTCTTATTATCTAGTTTTGAAGGAATGAAAATTTCTTCTTGCATTTTCTCAAAAAGATGTTATACTAATATATGTCTTGAAAATGCTAACAATGTTTGGTGACGATAGCGAAGAGGTCACACCCGTTCCCATTCCGAACACGGCAGTTAAGCTCTTCAGCGCCGATGGTAGTTGGGGGTTTCCCCCTGTGAGAGTAGGACGTCGCCAAGCTTATATTGTTCCGCAGTAGCTCAGTGGTAGAGCATTCGGCTGTTAACCGAACGGTCGTAGGTTCGAGTCCTACCTGCGGAGCCATTATTGGAGAGCTGTCCGAGTGGCCGAAGGAGCACGATTGGAAATCGTGTAGACGGGTAACCCTGTCTCAAGGGTTCAAATCCCTTGCTCTCCGCCATTTTATACCTGGCCCGTTGGTCAAGCGGTTAAGACACCGCCCTTTCACGGCGGTAACACGGGTTCGAATCCCGTACGGGTCACCATTAAGAGAACATATTGGAGGATTAGCTCAGCTGGGAGAGCATCTGCCTTACAAGCAGAGGGTCGGCGGTTCGATCCCGTCATCCTCCACCATTTTTCAATAAGATCAGGTTGTTTCTACATAATGGGTTTGATTATTCATCCTATTGAAACGCTAAACACGAAAACTTGATTCCTAATAGCAACATTATTAACGTCGCGGGGTGGAGCAGTCCGGTAGCTCGTCGGGCTCATAACCCGAAGGTCGCAGGTTCAAATCCTGTCCCCGCAATCTATGGTCCCGTGGTGTAGCGGTTAACATGCCTGCCTGTCACGCAGGAGATCGCGGGTTCGATTCCCGTCGGGACCGCCATTTTCATTGTTTGGCTCAGTAGCTCAGTCGGTAGAGCAAAGGACTGAAAATCCTTGTGTCGGCGGTTCGATTCCGTCCTGAGCCACCATTGTAGTGCCGGTGTAGCTCAACTGGTAGAGCAACTGACTTGTAATCAGTAGGTTGGGGGTTCAAGTCCTCTTGCCGGCACCATGTTTCATCCATATGCGGAGGGGTAGCGAAGTGGCTAAACGCGGCGGACTGTAAATCCGCTCCTTAGGGTTCGGCAGTTCGAATCTGCCCCCCTCCACCATCTTATAGGGGTATAGTTTAAAGGTAGAACAGAGGTCTCCAAAACCTCCAGTGTGGGTTCGAGTCCTACTACCCCTGCCAATTTCAATCTTATAATGGCGGTTGTGGCGAAGTGGTTAACGCACCTGATTGTGGTTCAGGCATTCGTGGGTTCGATTCCCATCAGTCGCCCCATTTTTCAATAAATGTGATATAATGAATACAACGTTAATGGGCTATAGCCAAGCGGTAAGGCAACGGATTTTGATTCCGTCATGCGAAGGTTCGATCCCTTCTAGCCCAGCCATATGCGAAAGTAGTTCAGTGGTAGAATACAACCTTGCCAAGGTTGGGGTCGCGGGTTCGAATCCCGTCTTTCGCTCCAAAAACGTTGGCGGCATAGCCAAGCGGTAAGGCAGAGGTCTGCAAAACCTTTACCACCGGTTCGATTCCGGTTGCCGCCTCCAACATACATGCCGGTGTGGCGGAATTGGCAGACGCGCACGACTCAAAATCGTGTTCCTCTGGAGTGCCGGTTCGACCCCGGCCACCGGTATCACATACGTTAATATAAACGTCGATTTGACGGCAATCTACCCGCAATGGTAGGTTGCCGTTTTTTCGTTGTATGCGCACGATTTCGTAGGTAAAAGTCGTACGCTGCGAATCGTACGCGCCGTATCGGGTAATTATCCGTATTGGAGTGGCGAACATTTGCAAGGGAAAGACGTAATAATGATTTAGCGACGGAAGATATTTCGAAGCTGCGTGGGAGCATGCGGTCAGATTTCCTTGACTTCGACGACGCACTGGCGTTGTTTTTGAAGGATGGCGAAATAAGGAATATCCGTGAACATACGATAAAATACTACCGGAATGAGCTTTCGCCATTTCGACGCATTACCCGATTTTATTAGACATAGCAAAGGCGGTCAATAATTGTTACCGAGAGTATTAAATGGATAAGATACGGGATCATTCCGAAGTATTCCGAATACAGGGCGTATACCAGGGCTGAGCGTCCGTTTCACCTGCACGGTGCTCCTCGTGGGTATGGGCGCCTGAAACTCCGGGGCTAAGCTTACCGTTTATGCAGTGTCCTATACACGGAATGGCCGACAGCATTATCAGTATAGCGGGGTACATCGCCCTTATTAGCGTAGTATAAATCGCGTTAAATCAACGATGTTTACATAAGTGTATATTCGATAATAATCCGTTGTGCACAAACGTTGTTATGACGCGGTTTGTGTTGCATATCGACTGCCTCAAATGTCTATTATGTTAACTAGAATTGCGTGCTTCATACAACGAAATGAATAAAATAATAAAGCAATTCGTGTGCCAACGAAGACATATGCGTGTGTATCGGGAGTGGCAGCCGGGGTATGACCGATTTACCCCAAGGCAGGGGGCGAATATCTCTGAATCTGCTGAATTATAAATCCGCGAATCAAATTTTCACTTCGGGGGTCAGCGGAAATAGCCCCTATTGTTTATATTAATATAATACTCGATGGGCTCGATTTTTAATGACTATTCAAAGTTTGCTTTAACAAATTGAGCTTCTTCTTCAGGAGTAAGAGTTCCAGTAGCTTTACCGACATTTCCATTTTGTTCTCCCCAAAGGTAATTGTGATCTTCCACTATATTGTCGAAGTTTCCTTCTTTCCAGTTTCCTACGATTCTTAGCAATTCACTTTTATAGTCGATAACTTCGCTATCATTAATGAATTCATAGACTGCATTGATGTTTTCAGAATTCATTTCAAGGTTGTACCATTTTTCTTCAGAAACTACTTTTTGATGAGTCATACTGTGCATTGTTTTCATAACGTCTTCTCTTTTTGAAGATGGGCCAAGACCTAGTTCATATAGAATTTTCTCATTTTTTATAGTTTCTACTTCCGTATCTTCTTCTTCAGTTGTCTCGTATTCCACTTCCGTTGTTTCCAAAACAGGAGCCGTATCTTCTTGCTTTGCTTCAAAATTTTTAGCGTTCTGATTGATTGTTATTATTACTGAAATAGCTGCTGCAGCTACTATAAGTCCAACCATTGACCATCTAAATTTATTCATTATA
This sequence comes from Bacillus sp. B4EP4a, assembly GCF_006680105.1. Taxonomy (NCBI): domain Bacteria; kingdom Bacillati; phylum Bacillota; class Bacilli; order Caryophanales; family Bacillaceae; genus Bacillus; species Bacillus sp. B4EP4a. The sequence continues at coordinate 2,470 of NZ_VHIK01000064.1, read as the reverse complement.
AGTTCCTCCGAGTCATAGTTCGATTATTCATTCATTTCAGTTACATCCTTTTATGGATAAGCTAACCATTATGATAATAACATAAAATATTAACAAATAATCTTAAACTATTAAGTAACCATATGGATATAAAATTTTTTATTGGAAACCAATACAGAGTATCCTGAGACCACTGTTGACTATATGAACGGGCGCATTGGCGATACGTCCGTGTAAGTAGAAGAAGACCGTAAATTGGTCGCCTTTCTTCTATTGGAGTGCCGGTTCGACCCCGGCCACCGGTATCTTAGAACGACGATATAAAGCGGTTTTCCTTAATTGGAAAGCCGTTTTTTCGTGTTTTCACGGATTTTTAGTCGTGCGTTTTTATTTAGGCTATGTTAAATCAGAATGTTTGATTTCGACCTAGAAAAAACGCCCACTGAAAGGGCGGTTGTTTGAACTAACGTTACCTGTTAGCGGAACAAAGGTGCCGATTGATCTCCGTGGCAACCTCGCGGTGAAGTTTATTCGATAAGAGTCTAGCGACTCTCCCATTGCTTTAAAATGATAATTATTTCCTAGAAATTTATTAATAAAAAAGCCGCGACAACTTCATGTACAACTGAATAATTTAATTTATGACATCAAAAGGAGGTGGTTGTATGAGTAATAAGCGTCCAGATGTAGTCATTATAGTAAGAGATGAAGATAACTTTGAGAATATTGCTAAAATTGAAATAATCGGAAGCGCATCCCCGTGTAGAAAGTTCCTACGGGTAGGTGCTCCTATAAGTGATGTTGTATTATGTATGGTTAGGAATGGGTTTGTAAACGCTCAGGCTGAAAATGCTGTTATATTTTTCCGACCTAGGTAATGTCTGACTTCGACTTGATGTTACCCTTTTCAGGTAGACTGTAAAAAAAGTGGACAAGGCATGATGTTCATAATAGTCGACTTGGGAAGGGAGTTTTTTATGGCTGTGTTAAATGTTAATGTTGATTTTTTTATAATAATAGGAGAAACCCAAGAGGTATATGGGCTTCCCTTATACTTATTTGATATTTTTAATAATGCAGAACAAACAAAAGAAAAAGACGCTTCCCACGCGGGCGGCGTCTTATTTTTGTTTATTCTTATTATTGAATTTCTAAATACTAGTGTTCGGGAGGGGGATATTCTATCATTTCCAATATCCGACCATTCGAAGCTACATAGGAAAACAATAACTTACAAACGTTCAAGCGGTGAACACTTTGAAAATGAATCTTACGAATACAACCGAATAGTGTGACGTCATTCACGCTTTATATTGTCGATATATCAACGGATATGGGTTTGTTTCCATTTCGAAATTGCCCGAAGCACGACTCAAAATCGTGTTCCTCTGGAGTGCCGGTTCGACCCCGGCCACCGGTATCAATTTTATTACCTTCAATTACACAGTAAATTAGGTAATAGCAACGTTTAAAAACGTCTCTACAGTTATTGTAGGGGCGTTTTTTTGTTGTCTTTTTTATCTATTATCACACGACAAAATTAACTAAAATCGTGTTCATGAATCGTGTTCACTGTTGAAGGGAGGAACCAATTTGGCAAGGCGTAAAAATGTTTTGAATAAAGTTGAATTAGCTGTAATTGAAAAGAAAGTTAAATCCTATGTAGAAACATTTAAAGATGCTATACAATTGTTCATCCAAGACTGTGAACTTCGGAATTTAAAAAACTACTTTTAACCGGATGTTTTGAATCATAACCCACGCAAATTGGTACAACCTTCATAAAATATAATAAAACAGTCATGAAGGAGAGACATTTTGATGATACACAAGTCTATATTGAAAAAACTTTTGAAACTAATTTTAATAAGTTCATTACATCCATCCAATTCAAATGAAACAGGTGCACAAAGCAGCAAGAATAAGAAAAAGAAAAAGGGATGCGGATGCTGCTAATAAAGTACCACTGAGGATAGGGCAATATGATGTACCCGTAAGACCCATCGACTTCGAAAGTAGCTATGCACAAGGCTGTTTAGGACTGTTTGAACTATCCGTTCGTTTAAGTATACAATTCCGAACTGTACGATTTCTTAACAAAACAGCCACTTTTAACGTTCGTTTAAGTGTTGAAATTTTTTACGAACGTTCACAAACTCACATTGAACTTTACGAACGTCAAAACGGAACAAATGTAGGGAACTTCTAACTACCTTGTTTCTTTGATTTTCTAAAATAAAAGCAAATATTACTGTGCACCCACCTACCACTACCAGAGGGAATATCCAAGTATTGATTAAATGCTGATAAATCCATGAATCCTCCATAAAGTCCACCTCGGTATTTGTTGTTGGCTTTAGTATGAACGTTTTTTTATAGCATTATCAAAACTCAACAGTAGTGATTGGGGGGGGGACTTACGGAATAACAAGGGCTGGGGGGGCAACTAAAAGTCACTATCAATAGCGAAGCCAATAGTAAGGGCTATATA
>NZ_VHIK01000063.1:0-8412 GCF_006680105.1 Bacillus sp. B4EP4a | reverse complement strand
ATCTTACTGAGGGGCTCTATTTTTTTCAAACCTGATATTTAACGATCTACAGGAATGCTAACGCACCAGCAACCTCGATAAGTTAAAAAAACAAACACTTTCTACCTAAGGAAAGGTTTGTTAGATAAGACTAATTATTTTAATTTAAGTATTATTTTTCCTTTCACTCTTCCCGCCTCTGCATACTCCAATGCTTTTTGGGCATCTTCGAAAATAAAAACTTTATCAAGTGTAGGCTTAATCACTTCTGACTCTAACATTTCTGTTAAAGTTTTCAACTGCTCTCCACTATGCTTCATAAAAAGAAACGTGTATTGGACATTATGTTTTTTTTCTAGCTTCGTAAGTTTATAACTTGCAATTGAAAATAAGGTTTTTTTAAATGAGCTAAATCCGTTTTCTTTAGCAAAGCGACCATTCGGGATTCCAGATATAGAAACAATCTTTCCTCCTTTTTTTAATGTTACAAATGATCTCTCTAACGTCGCCCCCCCAATGGTATCAAGAACTGCGTTGTAGTCACGAATCGAATGTTCGAACTTTTCTGTCTTGTAATTAATAACTTCGTCAGCGCCCAGAGATTTTACTAAATCACTACCATCACTAGCTGTAGTTGCGACAAAAGCACCCATATGTTTTGCAAGTTGGATAGCAAATGTTCCTACTCCCCCTGATCCTGCATGTATTAATATTTTATGTCCTTTTTCAATTCGCAGAATATCATGTAAAGCTTGGTAGGATGTCAATCCGACTAGAGGGATGGAGGCGGCATCTTCAAAACTTAAATTTTTAGGTTTTAATGCAATATCTTCTTGGTTAACAGAGAGATATTCAGTAAAAGTTCCCATTTTATTTGCTCTAGGTCGACCATATACCTCATCACCTACTTTAAACTTCGTGACACTAGTACCTACTTCAACAATTTTTCCAGAAAAATCGTTTCCTAAAATTAACGGCATCTTGTATTTCAATAATAATTTTAATTCACCTTTTCGAATTTTTGTATCAAGAGGATTTATACTTGCCGCATATATCTCAACTAAGACCTCGTCATTATTTATTTTGGGCATAGGGAAGTCTAAAAAATTTGGTTTTTTACCGTAGTTTTCAATTGCTAAAGCTTTCATTACAATCCTCCACATTTTTATTTAACGTACATGTATCTTTTCATAACGAACCTAAGAAAAAAGATTATGAATATCCCTAGATGGGATATTCATATTAAATAAACTATTTTAAGAAAGGATAATCTGTATAACCTTCTTTTCCTCCTGCATAGAGCGTGTTTTTATCAGGTTCGTTTAGGGGAGCACCTGATTGAATCCGTTCTACAAAGTCTGGATTAGCTAGTACCCAAGTGCCTACTGTGACAACATCTGCAAGATTATTATCTACATCAGACGAAAGTTGATCTAGAGGACGACCTGGACGGTTAACAAGAAGTGATTGATCCCAAAGTTGACGCACATCTTTTAGGAATTGCTCGTTTCCAAAGTGCATTAAATGCAGATATGCAAGGTTAAGCTTATTTAATTCACTTATTAAATAGCGATACATCTCAAGGCTATTTTCCCCCTCATCAATGCCTTGCAGTGTTCCTTGAGGAGAAAAACGGATGCCTGTTCTTTCTGCTCCTATTTCATCAACAACTGCTTTAGCTACTTCAATAGCGAATCGAGAACGCCCCTCAATCGTACCACCGTATGCATCTTGACGATGATTGGAGTTTTCACTAAGGAATTGTTGGATCAGATAACCATTCGCTCCGTGAATTTCAACTCCGTCTGCACCAGCTTCAATTGCTGAACGTGCTGCTAAACGAAACTCATTGATAACATCTTTTATCTCAAGCTCACTCAATTCTCTTGGTGTTGGAATTTCTTTCATTCCTTCTGCCGTGAAAATTTCTACCCCAGGTGCAATAGCTGACGGTGCAACTGCTTGGCGGTGGTGAGGTGTGTTATCAGGGTGTGATACACGTCCCACATGCATAAGCTGAACAAAAATATGACCGCCTTCACTATGAACTTTAGAAGTTACTTTTTTCCACCCTTTAATATGATTTTCTGTATAAATACCAGGTGTATTAGTGTAACCTTGCCCATCATCTGAAGGTTGGGTTCCTTCGCTTATAATTAAACCGACTGAAGCACGCTGACCATAGTACTCTGCTGCTAAATCGCTCGGCGTACCATCTGGTAAAGCTCTACTTCTAGTCATCGGAGCCATACCTATACGATTTTTTAAGTCAATGTTTCCGATACGAACTTTTTCAAATAATCTGCTCATATGAATACTCCTTTTTAATAAGAATTAGAATCAAGAAATGAATTTACGTGTTCTGCAAATAGTTCTGGAAATTGAAACAGATGCCCGTGACCAGAATCAGGATATATAATCAGCTGTGCTTTGGGTAAATTCTCTGTTAAGATATAACTGTTTTTAGTCGGTACCATCACATCATTAACACCATTAGTAACAAGTACAGGGTGTTTGATGTTTTGTAACCATTCATAATCATGATTAGATTTTTGTTTAGCCCATTTTGCAATGGCTTGTAATTGTGCCTCTTTTACTTGTTCTGAACTGTTTACTTTTTTCTGATTAAAAATTCTTTGTAGTGAAGCCATTCCTGCAGATTTACTTGTTTCGGTTTGTTCGTAGAAAAAGAACATAAAATCATTTATTCCATCTTCTTCCGTTCCGCCGTGACGATTCATTCTTTCAAAAATCTCTGGATTTGGATTAATACCAGATTCAGGCGAAGTACCTGCCATAATAATTTTTCTTACTAAATCTCCTTCTTGTAAAGCTAGCTCTTGTGCAACCATGCCACCAATGGAAAAACCAAGAATGTCAACTTGTTCTAATCCAAGAGTTTTTATAAAAGTTGCTGTATCTTTTGCCATATCAGCAATTGTAGTAGGCGTTAGTCCATCGGTCTCACCAACCCCTTTATTGTCAAATAAGATTACTGGGCGGGTATTTGCAATAGGTTCAAGCATGTTTGGATCCCAGTTTTCCATCGTTCCTCTAAAGTGAACAAGAAATACTACTGGTATACCATCTTGTGTACCAAATTTTCTATATGCGTAACGAGTTCCATCTGCTTCAATAAATTCTGATTCTGTTGGTATTTTAAAGTTTGTCATTTTTGTGTTCCTCCTTAGAAATTAAAAAACGATTTTATAAGTATGCATTATGATGGTTTGTTTCATATTAATTTTAGAATGAACGTTCTAAAAAGAGCAAAAAAAGAAAGCTAGTCCAACACTGAAAGTGCTAGAGTGATGATGCCTTCTAATTCTTTTTTATTGTAATTAGTTTTTATAAGTACTCTTATACCTACCAAATTGTTGTGTAAGAAACGAGATGTGTTATCAGAATCGATTTCTTTTGATAGTTCTCCACTAGCTTGGCCCCGTTTTATAAGGTTATTAAACATATCTTCAGTACGGTTAAACATTTTTGTAACTATGCGTCCAATTTCTTTGTCCAACAAAGATAATTCAATGGCTGCATTTACTGATAGACAACCTTTTGGGTATTGTTCAATGGAGTTCAGTACGAAAATAAAAACATCACGTATCGTCTGTTTAGTGGATGAAGTGCTGCTAATGATGCTTTCCATCTCATTGACGATGAGCTCTTCATAGTGATTAAGGGAAGCTAAAAACAATGAACGCTTGTCACCAAATGTGTCATATATACTCCTGCGGTGTATCCCCATATGATCCACCAAATCTTGCATGGATGTTTTTTCATAACCCTGTTCCCAGAAAAGCTCCATTGCTTTTCTTAATACTGCTTTTTCGTCAAACTCTTTACTTCTAGCCATTTTATTTCTCCTTTAAAAAATACATGAACCAATACTAACAAAAACAAACGTCATAATCTATTATAGAATGAACGTTCTAAAATAAACACATGAATTTCAAACCATGATTAAATCATACCCTTTTTAGAACGATTAGTAAAGAATTATAACTAACCAATAATCCCCAATATATTTGCTACATATCACAATGTTATCCATTAACTTTCACTTAGGGGTACCACCAAACATTTCTTCTATTCGTTTAGTTTCTTCAGATTGTTTTCTTCCACTGTTTCAATTAATGGATCAAACTCTTCTACAGATGCACTCATACCAAATAAACAAGAAACAGCAATTAGAAAAAACCATCTGAGCCCTTACTCAACCAAACTGCCCCTTAGTTGCATAAGAACTTGAAAGAAGAAGAGAAAAATTAAGACAAGAAGAATTAAAAGGAATCCTTCTAGCAGCGTTCACGGTGGAGGTCTTGTTTAGTTGGTAGCTTAGGTTTGAAAGGTACGGGAATTCTTATTCTTGTAACCATAATCGGCTTTGTTCTTGTATCACTCTTCTGTTTCTTTATCTTCCCCCATTTGAACACCCCCTAATTAAGCAACCAGTCCTTTTAAATTTTACCACAAACAACCATTATCCTTGTTGAACTATCCTGCCCCTTTAGTTCTATAAGAAAAAGCTGCCTTAAAGACAGCTCCAATCTTCAGCTAACGCACCCGTTAGCCATCCATGAATCGCAAAAATCGGCGATTCACCACAAAGAATGAAAATGGTTAGGAAGTGTCAATACTGATACTGACCTTAATCCAGTCAACCCTAATCCATAGACTAATTAATTAACGCTCTCCTCTTTTTTTAAAACGATTGAGCAGGGTCTTCTTATTTTTTAATTTTTAAAGAAACTTATTTTCATGGCAGTTTATGTGCAATCTTTCACATTCTATTTTCTTATTAAATCAGTAAAAGACAAAATTCTTAAACCATCAATATGTTTCTGTCTCTAAATTATAAGGGAGTCATAGGTGATAACTATGGATTCCTCTTAAACAATATCCCCGCTTGTTCTGCCATCACACGAGATGGAACTGTAATTACATTCTTAAGCTACAATCCAACTAACCCTACGAAAGCTGAACTGAAAAATTGAACAAAAAATTTTTAAAAAAGGACATACTGTCAGTGACACATTACTGTTGATAACAGTATACTGTTATTAACAGTAAGGTTGCCAAAAAAATTTTAAATTTAAATTAGGGGGTTATATATTTCATGAAACATACAGGGAGACATACAGGTGCATTTCTTCTGCTGTTTTTAACAGAGGGAGATAGCTATGGAGGGAAACTCCTGCAGAAATGTGAAGAAGAGCTTCCCATCAACCCAATTGATAGTGCCATTCTTTATCGCACATTAAAAACATTAGAGAAAGAAGGTGCTGTTGAGTCTTATTTGTACACATCTAATCAAGATAAGCTGATAAAAATGTATAAAATTACTACAGTTGGAAAAAGAAAATTAGAAGATTTTCAAATAGATATAGAAGAAAAAATGAAGAACTTATCATTTTTCTTAAATAAATACAAAGAATGGAAGGAGTCTAATCATGATTAATGGTACTATCCTTTACGCTATGGCTATCATTCTTCTCAGTATTTCTTTTATAAAAGATCGAAATAAAACAAGAGATGCTCTATTAAAGTCATGGAAAAGTTTTCGTAATATTATACCTGACATGTTATCAATTATGCTTTTCGTTGGGCTATCACTATCTATATTAACTCCATCCTTAATTTCTTCAATCATTGGAGAAAAATCTGGATTGACAGGTATTGTTTATTCAGCATTAATTGGTTCTATTGCACTAGTTCCAAGCTTTGTTGTATTTCCTCTTGGACACACATTAGTCCAAAATGGTGCAGGACTCCCTCAAGTAGCTGTATTAATGTCTACATTAATGTCCGTAGGAATCACAACTTTACCTATGGAACAAAAGATATTTGGGCGAAGTTTTGCCTATTCTCGCAACGTATCTGCAGTGGTAATGTCTCTAATATTTTCATATATTATTTGGGTGGTGATGGGATGAATGAATTAAAAAGGTATCGTTTCTTTTTCATTTTATTATTTGGGCTCATTATCCTTACCTTTATAAACCAATCGGTGGGATGGAATGCATTTCAATTAACAGGAAATGGCATTTTAGATATGCTGTTTCTACTCCCTCCTGTCTTAATATTCGTAGGTTTGCTTGACAAATGGGTGGAGAAAGAAACACTTATAAGATATATGGGAGATAAATCCGGCATCTATGGCATTTTGTTCTCCCTATTATTAGGAGTAATTGCAGCTGGTCCCCTCTACGTAGCTTTTCCAATTGCGGCACTATTATTAAAAAAAGGAGCAAGCATACGCTATATTGTATTTTTTTTAGGAGTTTGGACAACTGCAAAATTACCGGTTATTGTATATGAATTTGCTTCATTTGGAGTTAAATTTACACTCATTCACATTTGTTTTGGTTTGTTATTTTTCTATTTAATGGGTATTATTTTTGAAAAATTTTATAAGCATCGACAATTGTTAAAGTATGATATAACTAAAGACGTTTAGATTTAGATCGATAAATCTTTAACCACTCAATCCCAGATTATTTTGTAGCTGAACCTACAACGGACTATACTGCGTGCAGCAAAAGATTAGAGGATACAGTTTGCACTGCATCCTCTTTTTAATTCCCTTCTTCAATTAACCTGCTCCGTTATACATGACATAGAACTCTATATACCCACATTTAGAACAAACATAAGGAGAAACTTTGCTGTAAATCGGACTATCCGTGAAAAAACCTCTTGGTTCTTTATTTATCTGAAATTCTCCTTGAATTCCAGAAATATAGGCTCTCGTAAGTACGTTGCCGCATTTGCTACAAGTTTCCATTATTTTTCATCCCTTATCGTTATCGTTTCCTACCCGTATTACTCTCTTTTATACGATTCCTAAATTAATAAAGTTTCAATACTTGTTCAACAAACCTGCCCCTTTAGTTGCATAAAGAAAAAGCTGCCATAATGACAGCTCTGATCTTCAGCTAACGCACCCGTTTGTTTAAGTGATTTCATTCACAATATTTCAGTGAAAAATTGAAAATTCTTATATATAACTACTTCAAAATAAATGCGATAATCCCTATAATAATACACAGAACTCCACTCAAAAATTGCCCTAATCCTGAAGCTTCTCCCATTAGCAGTAAATTGAATATGTTTTTACTCTTTTGTTTTTTTCCAAATAAGCCATCATCTGTTTTCATACGATAAATACCCCAAACTATTAAAACAGCCCCAAAAATAAATAATACAATAAGCATTTATGTTCCTCCGTTGTTTGTTTAATATGTGCATCTTGGTGAAATGTATTATTTGTCATCCTCATCAAAAATAAAAGTTTCTTCAATTGATAAATTAAAAACTGATGCTATTTTATACGCAAGTAGCACAGATGGATTATACTTTTGTTTTTCTAATGAGATGATTGTTCTAGAAGATACACTTACTTTATCAGCTAATTGTTGTTGCGTTATTCCATTTTCTATTCGCAATTCTTTTACTCTATTTTTCATAAATCCTCCGAATTAAAGGACAAGATTGTAATACTTTCTAGACCCAATTTGACTAATCATTAATGATACTAAGACAACAAATAATGCAGTATTTGTTGGGATAACGACAAAATTAGTTATAAACATAAGAATAAAAATTTCGCACATAAGAATATGCAAGGAAAAGCGAGCAACTTTCCCATCAATTAAAGCATCTCTTTCGTCGTACTCCTTCGATAATTCCTTTTCTAGTGATTTATTCTTACGGGATGTAATGTAAGAAATTGTTGAGTACAACAAAATTATTCCACCTAGGAATACTATGATATAACCAAAATTTGATCTTAGTGATGTATCGAGAATTATTTGAATGATTCCCAATATAATTATCACAGTTGAGACTAAAAAACGCTGTATGAATAGATTTTTCAATCATACCTCTCCTAACCAACTTATTCACCTGGAGTGAAGTTTATTTAACATGAAGTTAACTTCATGTGAAGTTGATTTCATGTTAATCTTTTTCAAAACAAATGTCAATGGAAGTAGCAAAATATTTCATCATTTGAACAATTTTAGTTTTAATAGTGTTCAACTCCTCAGTATGATAGCTATATCTCTCGAGTGCTCACTATCCTGCCCCTTTAGTTCCATAAGAAAAAGAGCTGCCTTAAAGACAGCTCCGATCTTTGCTAACTATTTATCATTCGTGGTTATTAAGATTGCTGGCAAATCTTACTGAACATCATTAGTTAATCGACCGATGTTCTCGACTTCAACAACGACTTCATCCCCCGACTTGATCGGGCAGCTGCCAGATGGTGAACCCGTAGCCAAAATGTCACCTGGCTCCAGTGTCATTACCTGTGAAAGCCAGCTGATTAGAAACGGAATGCTTAGAGACATTTCATTGGTATTTCCGTCTTGGACAACGCGGCCGTTTAAAGTGGTCACAATCCGCAAATTAGTGGGATCTACCCCG
>NZ_VHIK01000062.1:0-11854 GCF_006680105.1 Bacillus sp. B4EP4a | reverse complement strand
AATTAGTTAATATGTACTATTGAAAGGGGAGTGATTCACTATACCACGCAAATTAATATAAAAAGTGTGAATTATGGTGTAATTTTACAGATAAAACCTCTAGATTCTTGTAATATTTTCATATAAAGGGTAAAATTATTTATTTGAAAGAGAAAGTACCAAACCAAACATCATCAATCCCCCCTTTTTCTTACATAAAATTATATTAATATAATTAATTATTGGGAATTAAATGATTTATTAGAAAAAATTATTAGTTTGTTCATTACAGATAAAATATGAAAAAGTTATATGATCGAAAGTTAGTGGGTAATCTGTTAATTACTTGATTTATTATAGTATTATATGCCTGGAATTATAGAGATTATTAGATTTTTCTCTATTTCTTTGTCCCTTTATATAGTAAACTCAGAATAGGTTCGTTAACTTTTAGCTGCTAGAGATGAGGTAAGTTTAATCCTATGAAAAATAAAAAGTTAAGGGCACTTCTTTATTTGACCATTCTTTTATTGATTGTTTTCATTCTTCTAAATATGTTTTCAACATATTTAAGCATTAAAAATTCTGTGCAAAAATCCGTTGCTAATCAAAACTTGGTAGCTGCTAGATCTATTGCCGATTCGATGGATATAGAGGCCTATCAGCGATTTCTTAATAACCAAGTAAAGAGCCGGGATTATAGGGATATAAAAGCTTACTTAGAGGATGCCCGTGAAAAAATAGGAGCATTATATGTTTATACGATCATGATTGATAATCCGGAAGTCTCTAAGGCTATGATTACTGGGTTTTCTAAAGATCATAAAGGGGATTTTCCTATCGGTGGTGCATGTACTGTTCCGCCGGAGCAGGTCAAACAGGGGTATGAAGGAAAAAGCTTCATTACCGGGATTCTAGAAGATCCGGAGTATGGTGAGTATTTGACTGTGGGAGTGCCGATGAAAAATCAAAATGGCGACATAATTGGTTTTTTGGGCATTGATGTGAGCGCAGAAGATATTAATGCCATTAACGGCAAGGTATTGAAAAGCAGCATTGCCATTCTAGTTTATAATGGTGGATTTGTTATCATGCTGCTGGTTACCTTTTTTGTCATTCAAAAATGGTATCAAAAGGAACTGACACGTGAAGTGGGGGATACGGAAGATACGTATCAATCGGAATTTCAATCTCTCATTGCTTCAGTCCGCTCATTAAGGCATGATTTTTCCAATCATATTCAGGTAATACATGGACTGCTTAAATTAGAGGAAAACGCAAAAGCACTCGAATACTTAACCGGTCTTTCAAAAGAAGTGCATACAATTGAATCGCTGAAATTGGATGTGACTCACCCGGGCTTATCTGTTCTGTTAGAGACAAAAAGGCTCTCGGCCCAGAATTATAACATCGATATTGAGGTTGATGTTTCACCCGAATCCTTCAATCGAATTAAAACAATCGATTTGATTAAATTATTATCAAATGTTATTGACAATGCTATTGAGGCAACAATTGAATTGCCAGAGCAAGAACGACGAATGAATATTGCCTGCAAAGCTGATGATGAAAAGTATACCTTTATGGTAACGAACACTGGACCAATGATTTCGGAATTAGATCTCGAGAATATATTCGCCAGCGGGTTTTCAACCAAAAAGGCACAAAAGGGCAAAGTTCGCGGACAAGGATTGTTCATCGTTAAAGACTTAGTGAACAGATATGATGGAGAGATTCATGTACAATCCACTGAAAAAGAAACGACCGTTTCGATGATCATACCCGTTAATGGAAAAATTGGCTAAATTGATCTAAAGGAAAGACAAAAAATATAAAGGTATGGTTCCTCAAATGCAGAAGGAATCATACCTTTTTTCGATTCTATTAACTGGATCATATTCCCTTCTGCCAGGGGAAGGAGCAATGGAGCTGTGAGCTTCAAATGTATTTTTGGCAATTTTACACTCTGACAATCTAAGCGATATAAAGATGACGATTATTACGGTGAAAAGTTGAATAAAAGTACCTGAATTGGACATACTGGGTAGATGTTTAGCTGCTTTCATCGAGATTATGATAAGATAGGAAAAAAATCATTTAAGGCAGTGAGATTGTGAAACAACAAAAAGGAAAACTTCTCGTTATCATTGGACCGACTGCTGTTGGGAAGACAAAGATGAGCATTGAGATGGCAAAGTTATTTAATGGTGAAATTATTAGCGGAGACTCCATGCAGGTTTATAAAGGGATGGATATTGGGACTGCAAAAATCAAGAAGGAAGAAACAGAGGGAATTCCTCATTATTTACTTGATATTAAAGACCCTGATGAACCTTTTAGTGCGGCAGAGTTCCAGGAGCGGGCTAATGCTTGTATCGAGGAGATCCACAGCAGAGGAAAACTTCCCATTATCGTCGGAGGAACAGGATTATACATACAATCGGTCATTTATGATTATCAATTTTCGGAGGCACCATCCGACCCTGTTTTTAGGGAGGGACTCGAAAAACAGGTTAGGGATTTGGGGATTGATCCCATTTTTGAACAATTACGCAGCGTTGACCCGGAAAGCGCGAATCGAATTCATCCTAATAATGTAAGAAGGGTGATCAGGGCACTAGAGATTTTTCATTGTACTGGTAAAACAATGAGTGAGCAGCTGAATGAACAGCCTACAGAATTGAAATATGATACGTGCATCATTGGATTGACAATGGAACGTGAAAAGTTATATCAACGCATCGATCAACGTGTTGATGGCATGGTGGAAGAAGGGCTGATTCAAGAGGTAGAGTCATTTTATGAAAAAGGTTTGAGGGATTGCCAATCAATCCAGGCTATAGGCTATAAAGAAATCTATGATTTTTTTGATGGTAGGGCTTCATTGGATGAAGCAGTTGAGACATTAAAGCAAAACTCCCGACGATATGCAAAAAGGCAATTGACCTGGTTTCGGAATAAAATGGATGTAATTTGGTTTGATATGACCGATCTCGAGGGTTTTCCAAAAAAAATACATGAAATATCTGGATTTATAGCAGGAAAGCTTTTCAGTGAAGGCGAATACATAAATTTAGAGAGAAAAGAGGAGGACTAATACATGAAACAATCAGTAAATATTCAAGATCAGTTTCTTAATCAATTACGTAAAGATGGTACGTATGTGACGGTATTTTTATTAAACGGTTTCCAGATTAGAGGACAAGTGAAAGGGTTCGATAATTTTACCGTTTTATTTGAATCAGAGGGTAAACAACAATTAGTCTATAAACATGCGATCTCTACATTTGCTCCACAACGTAATGTTCAGATTGATTACGAAGTGAAGGAATAATCATATATATGAATGTGAAAAACAGGTTTAGCTTATAGCGACCTGTTTTTTTTGCATGCACTTCTCTGTTCTTTTTCAAAGAATCGATAATTTTACGTACCTGATTTGAATATATATTAAGGAACGGATTATTTTCCGGGAAACCGCAGGAAATGACATTATCCCTAATAAATTGGTGAACGGGAATGGAGTTTGTCGAAACAAATCCTCCAATGAAAAAATCCTGTCAGAATAAGTCGCTTACCAGGCAGGGATGGGGCTTAATCTCGAAAAGAAATAAACGAATTTTCCGATGGGTTAGTTTTGGCTATGCAGCATATGCCTATGACCATCATAAATCGAAAATTGTGGTGTTTGAGTTAGGGTCCAAGATGGAGAGGTGAATGCATTGGAACAACCGATCCGTATGAAAAATAACGGGCAAATCAATATTGTGTTTAATGCGGAAAACAGAAAAGCGCTACAAAAGGATCTGCCGATAAAAGAAATTTTGGTGCAGGAAATCCCCCACCAGCATGTGGCATTGAAAGAGATTGAAGATGAACTGAAATCGCTGGTCGGAATGGAAGAAATGAAACGGATGATAAAAGAGATATATGCCTGGATTTACATCAATAAACAACGTGAGGCAAAGGGGCTGAAAACTGGCAGGCAAGCACTGCATATGATGTTTAAAGGAAATCCCGGAACAGGGAAAACAACGGTTGCACGTTTAATCGGTAAGTTGTTTCAAAAAATGAATGTACTTTCGAAAGGGCATTTAATTGAGGCGGAGAGGGCAGATTTGGTCGGGGAATACATTGGTCATACTGCCCAAAAAACAAGGGATTTAATTAAAAAGGCCATTGGCGGGATTCTATTTATTGATGAAGCCTATTCCTTGGGAAGAGGCGGCGAAAAAGATTTTGGAAAAGAAGCCATAGATACCCTTGTCAAGCATATGGAGGATCGGCAGCACGAATTCATTTTGATCCTTGCTGGATATTCGAGGGAAATGGATTATTTCCTCAGCCTTAATCCTGGCCTTCATTCCAGGTTCCCGCTTGTTATTGATTTTCCGGATTATACGATTGAACAGTTAATGGAAATAGCCGATCTGATGCTGCAGGAAAAGGAGTATCTAATGAATCGGGATGCCGAAAGGAAATTAAAAGAACATTTAATCATATTGCGTTCATTTCGGGGACCTATTTCATTTTCCAACGGACGTTATATCCGCAATGTACTTGAAAAGTCTATTAGGGCGCAGGCAATGCGGCTTTTACTGGAAGATTCATTTGAAAAATCCGATTTACTGACGCTTACCAGCCAAGATTTGATTTTCGAGGATGATGAGAAAGAATGACATGGAAAAGCCCGCCAAGATGGCGGGCTTTTCAAATTTATGTTTTAGGCACCCATTTCTTATTAGGAAGATGCCAATTATTGGTGTAAGAAAGGACTCGCAATATCGTGATGACGGCAAAGAGCGAATAAAGCTGCCATGACTGGGATAATAAACCACTGCCTAAAGCCAAGCCTGCAATGATGGCCCATACTACGTAGATTTCTTTTCTGAAGACCAATGGCTTTCTTCCAGCTAGCACGTCACGGAGTATCCCGCCGCCGCATCCGGTTAATGCAGCTGATACAATGATGGCGCTTATTGGATGATTAAGTTCCACAGCATACATCGCCCCTTGGATGGCAAAGGCTGAAAGGCCAATGGCATCAGTGAGGTTTCCCCATCTGTCCCAGTGCTTTGAAAGGTTTGTGGGAAAAACAAAAACGATGGTGATGGATACTAAAGCGATGACAAAATAGAAACTTTGATCCCATAACGCTGAAACGGGGACACCGATCAACAGATTACGGATTGCCCCTCCGCCAAAGGCGGTTATGATTCCTAAAATATAAACTCCTAAAATATCATACTCTTCTTCCATGGCGATGATGGTTCCGCTAATAGCGAATGCAATCGTACCTATGAAGCTTAATACTTCCCATGTCATATGAATGTCCCTCTATGTCTTTTCGATTTTGATGGTAAGGCCAAATATGATTTTAGCATGTTATCGGAATTTTTAAAACGGTTAAAAGCTTCGTTTTGAGGAAATTTTTATATATTCAATTTTTTTGTTATGATTAACTGAAATCTACCAGAAGGTGGTGCATGTGATTTGGAAGAAGCAAAAAAGGAAACGGCCGTGTTGATTGGGTGTCAAACAACTGAGGCTAATGAACGTTTCGAATATTCACTCGATGAACTGGCTTCTTTGGCGAAGACGGCGAATGGTGAGGTTTTAATGACCATCTCCCAGAAAAGGGAAAGTGTCGATCCGGCTACATATATAGGAAAAGGAAAAGTGGAGGAACTTCGGAATCTGGAAGAGGAGCTGGAGCCGGATTTATTTATCTTTAATGATGAACTATCCCCGAGCCAGATTCGGAACCTTTCGAAACAATTGGAGGCAAGGATCATTGACCGGACACAGCTAATATTGGATATCTTTGCTCAGCGGGCGAGATCCAGAGAAGGGAAGTTGCAAGTTGAACTTGCCCAGCTCCAATATTTATTGCCGCGTTTGGTCGGACAGGGGACGGCGATGTCCAGGCTAGGAGGCGGAATCGGCACCAGGGGACCAGGGGAGACGAAGCTGGAAAGCGACCGACGCCACATCCGTGGGAAAATAGATGAAATCAAGCAACAATTAAGTGGGATAGTGAAGCATCGTGAACGCTATCGTGATAGAAGGAAACGTAATAAGACATTTCAAATAGCACTTGTGGGATATACGAATGCAGGTAAATCAACGCTGTTCAACCGTTTGACAGAGGCGGATTCATACGAGGAGAACCAATTGTTCGCTACATTGGATCCCATGACACGAAAGGCGATTCTTCCTAGCGGATTTACTGTGCTGCTGACGGATACGGTTGGATTCATACAAGATTTGCCGACATCTTTAATTGCCGCATTCCGTTCTACCCTGGAAGAAGTGAAAGAAGCGGATCTGTTGCTTCATGTGGTCGATTCCTCAAGTACAGATTACTTTAATCATCAGAAAACGGTGCAGGATTTGCTAAATGACTTAGATGTCCCTTCCATTCCACAGCTAACGTTGTATAATAAGAAAGATAAGATTCACACTGATTTTGTCAGGTCAGCAAGTCGTGCTTCATTAATGATCAGTGCCTATGAACAATCGGACCTGAATCAAATCATGGAAGAAATTGAAAAGTACGTGATTGAAGAAATGGTCCCGTATCATGTTTTCCTGCCGTCGAGTGAGGGTAAATTATTATCACAGCTGAAAAATGAAACCATATTGCGCACGCTCTCCTTTAATGAAGAATCGGAAAAGTATGAATGCAAAGGTTTTTGTCTAGCTGATCATCCAATAACCGGGCAGCTGGAGAAATATTCATTATAAAGGGGAATTTTGATGTATCATCAGTTAACTAATGGAGAAGTGTTGAAAAGCATTGCCCAGGAAGTGGAAGCAATGATTTCTCCGTTACATAAGCAAGTGGACGAACGAATTGAAGAAAATCAATTCCGCGTATTACAAAGTTATCAAGCACATAGAGTGAGTGATTCCCATTTCATCCCGACTACAGGGTATGGATACGACGATATTGGCCGCGATACGCTGGAATTGATATATGCAGATGTATTTGGAGCGGAAGCTGGATTGGTGCGCCCCCAAATTATTTCAGGCACACACGCCATCTCCACCGCTCTTTTCGGCATATTGCGCCCAGGGGATGAATTGTTATACATAACTGGAAAGCCGTATGACACTTTGGAAGAAATTGTGGGCATCCGGGGTTCGGGTATCGGATCTTTGCGTGATTTTCAGATCAGCTATAAGGCCGTTCCGTTAGAGGAAACTGGAACCGTTGATTTCGAAGCCGTCAAACAAGCCATCCAACCAAATACGAAGATGATCGGTATACAACGGTCAAAAGGGTATGCTACACGTCCTTCCTTTACGATTGATGAAATAAGGGAAATGATTTCTTTTGTAAAAGACATTAACCCTGAAATCGTCGTGTTCGTGGACAACTGTTATGGAGAGTTTGTTGAGACACAAGAACCATGTCACGTCGGAGCGGATTTAATGGCAGGTTCACTCATTAAAAACCCCGGTGGCGGGATAGTGAAGACCGGAGGATACATTGTTGGTAAAAAGGACTTGGTTGAAGCTTGTTCCTATCGGTTAACATCACCAGGAATAGGGGCTGAAGCAGGTGCGTCGCTTTATAGTCTGCAGGAAATGTACCAAGGGTTCTTCCTTGCTCCACATGTCGTGGGCCAAGCTGTTAAAGGAGCCATATTCACAGCTGCCTTTTTAGAAAAACTCGGTATGAATACATCTCCTAAATGGGATGCGAAGCGAACTGACTTGATTCAATCCGTCCAATTCAATGACCGGGATAAGATGGTCGCCTTCTGTCAGGCCATCCAATATGCATCACCAATCAATTCACATGTGACACCATATCCTGCCTATATGCCAGGATATGAAGACGATGTAATCATGGCTGCGGGCACCTTTATACAGGGGGCCAGCATTGAACTTACGGCAGATGGTCCGACAAGGGCTCCATATGTTGCCTACGTTCAAGGCGGATTGACATACGCCCATGTTAAAGTAGCTGTATTGACTGCTGTGAATGCGCTAATGGACAAAAAGCTGATTCAATTGTAAATGAAACTAAGTTAGGTATGTTATGGGAATCCAAATACAATTGGATTCCTGTAAAAGCAATAGTCATAATATTTGAGTAGTAATAAATCATTTAATTTTTCTGAAAAAAACACGTCATAAAATGTAACATGATATTGACAAGTTTAATAACATGATATAAGATAATTTTAGATAAACAAAAGGAGGATGCTAAGAATGAGCGGCAACAACATTCGGCGTTCGATGCCTCTTTTTTCCATCGGAATCGTCATGCAGCTAACTGAGTTGTCTGCACGCCAAATTCGGTATTACGAAGAGCATCAACTTATTACTCCTATGAGAACAGATGGAAATCGTCGGGTTTTTTCATTAAACGATATCGATCGACTGCTTGAGATTAAAGACTTAATCGAACAAGGAGTCAATCTTGCCGGCATCAAAAAGATTTTCACTGTAAAGGAACAGAATTTACCTAAAACTCAAGAATTAGAACAAGCGGAAAAGATAAGACAGGACCTTAGTGACGAGGAGCTTCGCAAGCTTCTGCGTGCCGAGCTTTTACAAGGAAGCAAGCATCGAACTTCTCTTCGACAAGGGGATATGTCCCGTTTTTTCCAATAAAAATATGATTTATGAATGATTATTAGGGGGAATAGAAATTGGCAAAGTTCACACGTGAAGACATCACTCGTTTAGCGAAAGAAGAAAATGTTAAGTACATTCGTTTACAATTTACTGACATTTTAGGGACAATTAAAAACGTTGAAATCCCAGTCAGTCAATTAGAAAAAGCACTTGATAATAAAATGATGTTTGACGGATCTTCCATTGAAGGATTCGTACGTATCGAAGAGTCTGATATGTACCTATATCCTGATTTAAATACATGGGTTATCTTCCCTTGGACTTCCGAAAAAGGTAAAGTTGCACGTTTAATCTGTGATATTTACAATACGGATGGAACACCTTTTGATGGAGATCCACGTGCAAACCTAAAACGTGTACTTGCAGAAGCAAGAGAAATGGGCTTCACAGATTTCAATCTTGGACCTGAACCTGAATTCTTCCTATTCAAACTGGATGCAGCAGGCGAGCCGACTCTAGAATTGAACGATAAAGGCGGATACTTTGACCTTGCACCTACTGACCTAGGAGAAAACTGCCGTCGTGATATCGTTCTTGAGCTTGAAGAAATGGGATTTGAAATCGAAGCATCCCACCATGAAGTAGCTCCAGGACAACATGAAATTGACTTTAAATATGCAGATGCAATTTCAGCTTGTGATAACATCCAAACATTTAAATTGGTTGTTAAAACGATTGCCCGTAAACATGGTTTACACGCAACATTCATGCCAAAACCATTGTTCGGTGTTAACGGATCTGGTATGCACTGTAACGTTTCTCTATTCAAAGGCAACGAAAACGCATTTTATGATAAAGAAGGTAAATTGGAATTAAGTAAAACAGCTGAGCAATTTATCGCAGGTATCATTAAGCATGCTCCAAGCTTCACTGCGGTAACAAACCCAACTGTTAACTCATACAAACGTCTAGTTCCTGGTTACGAAGCTCCTTGTTATGTTGCATGGTCCGCTAAAAACCGTAGCCCACTAATCCGTATCCCAGCTTCACGCGGAGTAAGTACTCGCGTAGAGGTACGTAGTGTCGATCCAGCAGCAAACCCATACTTGGCACTTGCAGTTCTGCTAAAAGCTGGTCTTGACGGTATCAAGAACGACTTGACTCCTCCAGCTCCAGTTGACCGCAATATCTATGTAATGAATAAAGAAGAGCGTGAAGAAGTAGGTATCGTTGATCTACCAGCTACTTTATATGCTGCATTGGAAACATTAAAATCCGATGAAGTCATCAAAGAAGCATTAGGTGAACATTTACTTGAACACTTCGTCGAAGCAAAAGAAATCGAGTGGGATATGTTTAGAACTCAAGTTCACCCATGGGAACGCGAACAATATATGTCAATGTATTAATATCTCAAACCCTTGGCACCTCTGGTGTCAGGGGTTTTTCTATTTCGGGCATTCATTCATAAAATCTTAGGAAGTTATCAACTGCCCGATAACAAAAATGGAGAGATTTTTAATTGAAGAAAGGTATATGAGTCAAGAAGGTGATTATTTAACGGATTATCAAGTATATTGTTTTAAATTTCAGCCACCAATAAGTGCAATGACATATGCGAAAATTCGTTGGAAGGCTTATTATAGACTTGCATTAAATTTAAATATTGCTATTACAAGACAACTGTAAGTTAGGAAAAAAAAGGCCACATTTTAGTGGCTTTTTTAACATAATTACTTTTTTAATTGAGCCCAATATAAAGTTAACTGAACTACTAAACCAGATATTTTTACTGTATAAAAAGTAGAATATAGAAACAAAAGTAAATTAAAAGAAAGAATAGATTCTACAATGAAAAAACCTTTTAATTCGATTTGAGTAAGAATAATTAAAAACAAACTCAAAACCATATTTACTCCCCACAAAGCTACAGCTTTCCAAAAGGGAAACAAATATCTATGTAATAGTTTTTCTTCAAGCATACTAGGTAAAATTGAAGGATGAAATAAGCTAATTGTAACTGCAAGTGCGGCTAAAACAATTCCAAATACAGTTGCTGATGAACCTAAGATTGTAGGACCTAGTAATTCAGCAAGAGAGTAATAATAATGAATGCCTTTCAGACAAACAATTAGATTTATAAGAAACATGAAAAGCAAAGAGAATGCCATTGACCAATTTAAGAAAGCTCTTTTAAAACCGAATATTTTTAATAAGCCAAAAAAGGTTGTATCCTCATAGGTGAGTGTATACTTTTTAGAGCTCTCATCGCCCATTTATTTCACCCTCGATTATTTTGATTTTTAGTAAAGAGTATTTCTCATGAAATCAATGATTTTAATTATTAACGCATTTTTATCGATTTCATTGGTTGTTAAAACTTTAACTGACTGAGCCGATCGAAATTTTTTATTTTTTTTAATTTTCTTCATTTTCCTTTTTCCTTGCACTGTTTGTTCATTATAGCCACTTAAGTCAATGTCACCATATCCTTTTTCAACCAGTAGAATTCCTTCTTCAATTATCTCATTTAGACCCTCTGAAGAACCTTGATCTTCGCTATATATTTGTATTCCATCATTGTTTTGCATTTCAATATCAAGTTCTTTTAATTGAACATCATTTATTATTTTGTTAAACAAATTAAACTCAGATTTACCAGGATTAGGGTGTATTAAATGAAAGGCAATACGAGTTACTTTATCATAGGATTTTAATTCTTCTTTAATTTTATACGGAATAGGAATAGGTTTAAGAATTACTTCACCTACATAGGGGTCTTTACCTAATAAAATTGTAAAGAAATTCCTGAATTCTTTTGCAGAGATAGAAGTATTAGACTCGTGTACTAATAATTCACTTTCCGGATCGTAAACAAAAAAAGCAGTTTCCGCAAGTTCTTTGTCTGAGATTTCTTCAATTGTTCTTGCCCCATCCTTATATTTTTGTTTTTTTAACTTGGATTTTGTAACATTTCCAAATATTATTTTATTATTTTCGATAACTTTTAGCTCCACGTCTGTAAATGCCCAATTCCAGGTGTTTATTTTCAGTGGTTTCGGGTCAAGAAGAACACGGGGAATATGCACAGAAATTAACTCCTGTAAATTTTGTTCAAAAATATTACCATGTATATTTACTTTAGCAATAAAAAACTTCCTATTTCTCATTTAAACTTCTCCTTTAATCATTTATTAATTGTTAAGTTTTTTTTTTTGAATCAAAGACCTGTGTATAAATACTGCATCTTATTACTTTCCATAATATACTATGAATATAAAAT
>NZ_VHIK01000061.1:0-1765 GCF_006680105.1 Bacillus sp. B4EP4a | reverse complement strand
AATGCTCACGAATACTCGCTTATTCGCAGGATTTCAAACCACATGGTATAGGTTGCTTTAGATGAACGAAAGAGATAGGACCGTTTTGATAAGATGAGGGCAGATTGAAATAGGGGATCTGTTGAAAATCCCATATTATTACATATACTGCACGCATTCTCCACGCTGCCCCTGGAGGCTTTCCCTCCCATGTCTCAACGGGTCATAATCCTATGCCCTTTCATTCCTTCGTCATGCCTATCCAAGGGGTGAAGGCCGGGTTTTGCTAACGGAACGGGTCATTGCCCTTTTGTTCATTACATCCAGTACTTCGTGCTTTCTTTGAAATCCTACGGATAAGCCAACTTTCGTTAAATAACAATGTGAATGTAAATTTACGCTGCTAGTTGTTCATCAAGTGGGAAGATCATTTCCGGTTTATAGGCAGAGCCATTACGAGCTATCCCTACTAGGACACGGGCGAGTTTTCCACAAAGTTTCATGATGGATTTCATTTTCTTAATCTTCTTCACTTTAACATTATTCGAGTGTAGGGCTTTAAACTCAGGGTTATTCATCACCAGACTCATGGTCGCAAGGAAGAGGTAACGCCGCAGGCGTGATCTTCCACGTTTGGAAAGAACAATTTGGCCTTTCCACTTCCCAGAACTTGCTTCAGCGAGATGCAATCCTGCATGACGAAGGAGCGCATTCCCGTGAGCGAACCCACTCAGATCTCCAGCTTCTCCTAAGATTCCCGCTAGTGAAATCTCGCTGATTCCTTTAATGGCAAGTAGTTGCTTAACGAATGGAATCTGTTCCAAGACTTTTGTGACTTCTTGCGTCACTCTTTCGAGTTGGAATGAAGCGAGATCATATTCCTCTAATAACTGTCCCAAGTGAAGTTTATACGCATCAAGGGCTTGTTTTGTACCAATTGAACGCTTGGCCAATACAAGCAGGGAACGGGCTTTTTTATGCCCGGAATGTCGCTTCATACATGATTTCCAACCGGTTACGATATCTTGAGGCTGTAAGAAACATAATTCAGCTGGGGTAGGAAAGAGGCGTAGGGTTGCGATTGCCCCTTTACATGATACGTCTTTAAACACTTGCCGGAGCTCGGGAAAGACAACATCCACCCAGCGATTAATTTGGTTGATGGAGCTAACAAGACGCTTAACGATCACATCTCGGTTAGCCATAAGGACACGAAGTTTTTCAAATGATTCTGAAGTGGAACGAACGAAGGCATAGTAGCCATTCTTCACCATATCAGCGATGACAAGGGCATCTTTTTTATCACTTTTGGATTGCGTATTATCACGATTTTCTTTGTTTCTTTTGACATGGTGAGGATTGACGGTGACGACATCCATGTTTTGTTTGACTAGCCACTTTGAAAGGTTTATCCAATAATGTCCGGTAGGTTCCATTCCGACTATCGTTGTGTCTAAGTTTTTCATTTGTTTTAGTTCCTGGATCCAGTTTAGTAATCGAGTAAAACCCTCTTCGTTATTTTCAAAAGACAAGGGTTTCCCGACCACAATGCCCCGAAAGTTTACAGCACGGGCCACGTGTACGTGTTGGGCAATATCCACACCAACAACTAGATGTTGATCCGTAATTCTCTCAATTAGTTGATTTTGTTTGTTTTGCATTTTAAAATTCATAGTAGGGCTTCCTCCTTAAGACTTTGAGTTAGATTGGTCTCTATACTCGTATCTTACTGAGGGGCTCTATTTTTTTCAAACCTGATATTTAACGATCTACAGGAATGCTAACG
>NZ_VHIK01000060.1:0-44179 GCF_006680105.1 Bacillus sp. B4EP4a | reverse complement strand
ATATACTAAATACTCCTTTTTAGTGTAATTTTACACTAAAAGTATTATTTTTCAACAAAAAATCCTATTTTTGAATAAAAAGCAACTTTAAAACAGAAAAAAGCATGAAATAACCTTGCTCTAAATAAGTTTGAGATGGGAATATTTCTTAATTAAAGCTTGTTGAACTAACGCCCCGTTTGCTATATAAAAAAAGAGCTGCCGAAGCAACTCCCTTATTGAAGTAGAGCACCTGATTGTTGAATAAGAACAATAATTATAAACTCATTAAATTCACAGTAACAATTATTGCTAATGAAGCCCATACAAGAAAAAGGATTGCAGCAAGATGCTGGGATACTTCCTCTTTTATAGCTTTTATTAATGTTAATATAAAACTATATCCAAAAATGAAAAATAAAATTGCATATAAGAAAAACAATATATACATTCCTTTCGTAATACGTTAGTTCTATAAGTCTTGCAGAGGTGACACAAACTGTGAGGTAAAATTTAAGTTAAAAAGGACAAAAAAGATTACTCTTTCTTATCCTTTTCAAGTAACACAATTATTCTATCAAGTTTTTGTTCGATACGATCTGACTTGCTTGGCTGTTTAGTAACGAGTGACCGTACAAGAAAAAACACTCCAGAAAATATCCCAAATATACAAATAAGGAAAAATATCGAATATATTGCATCGCCGCCATTAATGGTCATAATAGTTCCCACCTTTACAGATTGAATAAGTATACCATAATTATCCAACATACAGCACGACTATACTGCGCTTAATGAATTAACCTCCATTTTTTAGCCTTGGAATATGTTTGATTAAATTAACTTAATGAAGTTTGATAAGGAGCAAATAGAAAAAGCGTGTTTTGAAAAAAGATCGATCAAAACACGCTTTTTCTATATTCAATTGAATCATTCTTTTATAAAAAAGTTTGATCATTCCGTGATTCTTATGCCATTAAAGCGCCCGCTTGCTGAAAATTTTTACTTATATAGAGATAAAAACTTCTTATTTTTCGGCAGTTGCGAAATTCCCCATTGAAATGGAGAGTCTATTCCAACTATTAATTTGATTGATCAAAATAACAAGATCTACATAGTCTTTTTCACTAAAATGGATACGCACTCGATTATAAAGATCATCAGGTACACCCTTAGTTGGAACTAACGTCACATGTTCAGTTAATTCTAATGCCGCTTTTTCAGCATCTGTGTAAAAATTACAATCTCTCCATGCACTTACGCAGTATAAACGCTGTTCCGTTTCACCCATTTTTCGTGCCTCAGAGGTATGCATATTAAGACAAAAAGCACAGCCATTAATTTGAGAAGCACGGATTTTAATTAGTTCACGCAGTTTACGGTCTATTTCAGTAGATTTAGTATACTTCTCCATTTCCATCATAATGTTAATTGCTTCAGATGCTACTTCAAGATAATTAATGCGTTGTTCCATTTCCATTCCTCCTAAAATAATTAAAAGCTTATATTACCCAAAAGTAGGGAATTATATTAATAAAGGACTTTTTGAAATTCCATGTTACATTCCCCTTTTCAATAAATTATATATAATGCTATTATTCACTTCCGTTGTCATTTCGAAAAGGTGCAGTTTATACTATTTAAAAATGACAGATGAGGTGTATAAAATGAAAGAACTTGTATTTAATGTTGATCGAAATAGCACTCTTCCTATGTATCAACAGGTTTATCGCTATATTAAATCCCAAATTGTCTCAGGTAAAATTGCAGAGAATTCGAAATTGCCATCTGTTCGGCAGCTTGCAGAGCTGCTACAAGTGAGCCGTAATACCACACAGCTGGCGTATGAACAATTACAAGCAGAGGGTTACATTCGCAGTGAATATAAAAAAGGGTATTATGTACAAGCTTCTATTTCGGAACTATTATCTATTTCCGAGATAATCCCTCATACCAAAGCTTCCTCCAAGAATATTGTAAATCCTACAATTGATTTTCAAGCTGGAGCTGTAGATGGAATCAATTTCCCTCTTGCGAAATGGCGCAATCTTTCGAATAAAGTCCTAAAGGATAATCTGATTTATCAATATGGAGAGAATCAAGGGGATTTATTATTACGGGAATCTTTAGCAAAGTATTTATTTCAATCTAGAGGGGTAAGAGCAACCAGTGACCAAATTGTTATTGGTAGTACCACACAGCAACTTTTGACGATCTTATCCATCCTTTTAAAAGAAGAACATACTCAAATCGCTGTAGAAGATCCCGGATATAATGGGGCCAGAGAACTTTTTTCATTACAATCCTATTCAGTTGTCCCCATACCAGTTAAAGAGGACGGTATTGACATCACACACTTAGATAAGTGTAATGCCCGGTTGGTTTACGTAACACCATCACATCAGTTTCCACTAGGGATAACAATGCCTATCAACAAAAGATATAATCTAATTGAATGGGCTGAAAAAGTGAATGGATATATCATTGAAGATGACTACGATAGTGAATTTCGCTATAAACAGCAGCCTATACCTTCATTACAAAGTTTAACAAACAGCGAGCATATCATATACTTGAGTACTTTTTCTAAGGCATTATTGCCTTCCATTCGGCTTAGCTATATGGTGTTGCCAAAAGAAATACTAGTTAGATATCATCAAATTTCATCATTACTACAGCAAACAGCTTCAACACTTCACCAACGTACAATCCATCATTTTATAGAAGAAGGACATTGGTATGCCCATTTACGTAAAATGAAAACAATATATAAACGGAAAATGAAGGTGTTATGTGACACAATTCATATGCACTTTAAAGATACTGTAAAAATAATAGGTGGCTCCTCTGGCATCTATATTGTCATTGAAGTTGCAACAAAGCAAAGTGAAGAGTGGCTCGTCAAAGAAGCGCTCAAAAACGGCGTTAAAGTATATCCATGCTCCCCATTTTACATGGAGAAATTCCCGAGTCACCCCACTATTCAACTCGGTTTTGCCGGCTTAGAAGAATTCGAAATACGTAAAGGAATTGAAAAGTTGGCAGACGCTTGGTTAAATATAGAGTGAACAACCTATTAATGAGTATTTTATTGAATTATTCATCCTTAAAAACAGCATTTTCCAGAAAAATAAAAGACCATCTCTTAAAAATTGGTTTTCTAGAAGATGGTCTTTTACGAATATTTTTTTCTATCTTTTTTGCAAATGACCAAAGTATTTTCAACCTTTATTTTAAATCTACACCAGCCTGTATTGTTCAACATCCTAAGACCAATTGTAGAACCAAGAGCAAACAGCACTCGTTAACTAGCCTGCCCTTCATTTCCATAAGAAAAAAGCTGCCTTAAAGACAGCTCCGCTCTACAGCTAACGCACCTGTTAGCCTAATACTGACATTACATATACCAAATCAATTCATTTTTCATTTTCTTACCTTGTTTGTCTTTCTTTTCTACGACCACCCATTTATCAATTTCCTTAGCCACATGCAAAACTATATTTGTTCCATCAGACCTTTTAAAAAGAATGTATCCTTGGTTACCCTTAATGAAAGTAACTGGATCTATGACATTTTTATATGGAGGTTTTATATTAGAATTTAAATCATTTTCTATAATGTCAGTTACAATATCTGAAAGAACTTTGTATTCTTTTTGTTTTTCTGATTTATATAGTAGTTGTTCATAACTATATTTTGAAAAGGATTCCAACCTTAAATTGAATATTTGAAGTATATCTAACAGAACCTCCTTGTAAAATTCATTAATTTTCTTTTCCTCTTCATCCCCTTTATGAATAAAATTAATCATTTTTACACCAAAAGGGCTTACATCAAAAGTGATAGTTTCTTTGCCATATGGAGGATTATGAGCGTGTTCAAATGTAATTACTTGAACTGTTACCCAAAAACTAAAACCTCCTTCACTTTTCCTAATTAACCTTATGATTTTGGCATCAAATAAACCGTACTGTTTATGATAGCCATAATAATTAATCACTTCTTCTGAAATATATGGGTCAAGTAAAGTCAATAATGTATCATAAACTAACTTATTATTTAATTCAGTTTTTGCTGAAGTAATCATAATAGGTCGAACACTCAATAGTAACAAACTTATGGACAGACCTAAGAAGAATTTATTCAAGATATAACCTACCTAATATTTTTTAGGTTTACTGTTCCCATAAGTTTTAAAAATAATTATTTGTATTTTCTTTATGAACTAAACTGCCTCGATAGCTCCATAAAGAAAAAGCTGACTTAAAGACAGCTCTGATCTTCAGCTAAAGCACCCGATAGTTCTATAAGTTCTAAATATAATTTTATTAAAGTCTTCCATCTAAACCGTCACTTTTATGAAATACCCCTTCTTAATCGATTTCTTCTCCTCCAAAAAAAATAAATGAATATTGAAAGGACCAATAAACTCATAATTACATAAATACTATATGTTGACATATATAGTTCAACATTGTTCCAATTTTCCCCTAATATTCTTCCTAATGTGATAAAAGTAAAACTCCATATTAATGCACCAGTATAGGCGTAAACAACAAATTTTCTAAAAGGGAAGCGATTGACAGATGCTATATACGCTGTAAGGTGCCGTACCCCAGGAATAAAATAACCAAATAATAAAAGATAGGGTCCAAATTTCTTGAATAATTTCTTTGTTTTATTAATTTTTTGTTCGGTTATGTGAAGTTTCGGTCCAAACTTTTCTAATAAAGGCAACCCAAATTTGTAACCAATAAAGTAGCTAAGCGAGATCCCCCCCGCTCCTCCTACAAAGGCACTTACTATTGAAATTAAGTAAGATAATTTACCCTGAAACACATTGTAACCAATATATGTAAGAAGAACCTCGTCTGGTATAGGAAGTCCTACAATACCTCCGATTAAAGCAAATATAATTCCGAAGTACCCATAATGTTCTAGAAGGTAAGCAACATGATTTTCCACTTTCTCACTCCAACTTTTAGGTAATGTCAAACAATCATTTCTGATTATTTTTTATCAGCAGTTTTTAAATAATAAAAAAAGAAAATTTACTCTTCTTTGGGGATAATACCTTTAACATTATCCCCAATTTTTGATTTTCTTATTGCACTAAATTCCCCCTATTGTTTAAGTACATGCTTTCACAATCTCAATAGTGTACAGCCTTTTGAGACACAATCCAATCACATAAAAAATAGAGTTCAATATGTCTCATATGACCTGTATCAGAACGCTTATCGTTGTAAACAAGTTTTCCTGATGCTCCCCCTTATTCAAGAATATGGACCTGAAATGAAAATAAGCGCTTATCCTTGTTACAGGAAAGCTTCCTTTAATGGAATAGCTTGAATTTATCCTCATTCTTATAAATTTCACTTATTTCAGTTCAACTAACGCACTCCTTTAGTTTATTTACGCTCGTTTTCCCGGCCTAATTTGGTACTAATAGACGGTTCTATTCATATTCTTATAAGAAAACAATGAGAAGGAGTGCAAAGTCAGTTGATAAAAGTTAAGGTTGGTTTACGGCCCATTGTAAAGAATATAAATTTACCTACTGTTTTAAAGACAACAATACTTCCAGGTGACTCAGTTGAAAGATTATTTATTGCAACCCAGGTAGGAGAGATCTTTTACATAGGAAACGGAGTTATAAGGACTTTTTTAGATATTCGCCAGCGAATCCTAAAACTAGGTACTTCTGGTGGCGGATATGATGAACGGGGATTGCTGGGGCTAGCGTTTCATCCCGAATTTTATTATAACGGTCTGTTTTATCTTCATTATTCAGTAGCTGGAACACAAGGACCTGGTGCTCTTCCTGAATCTTTTAATCCTGACCCGTGTGATCCTAGAACTTTAAACCTAAGGTGGATGAATAGAGAAACTCAATATAATCATATTGATACAATTGAAGAATGGATTTTACAATCGAATGGTCAACCCCAAAAACGACGGACTTTACTTAACTTAAGAAGACCATTTTTAAATCATAATGGGGTCAATAGTTTAAACTTTTCACCTGAAACAGGAAAACTTGTTTTAACAACCGGGGATGGTGGATCAGGCTATAGTCCATTTAACTTAAGCCAGGACGATCTGGAAATCGCCGGTAAAATAATTGAAATTGATGTTGATAAGAATATATCCTTCAATAATCCACCCATTGTCACACGTTTTAATGAACTTCCCACAACTATTCAGGAAACGCTCATGGTAATGGCCAAAGGGGTTCGCAATATACCAGGCATTTCATTTCAAAGGTTTTATAATCAGTATATTAAATATGCGGGAAATGTCGGCCAAAATTTGGTCGAATCGATTTTTTCATTCGTTCATTATAAACCAATACCGGTTACTGAGCTTGTTCAAGCTTCTTTCATGAATTCTGAAGCTGACAAAGAAGGATTCATTAACTTTGGCTGGCGAGGTTGGGAAGGTTCTTTTCCTACTTCGATTATAAGAGGCTGCACTGAAAATCAGACCTTGGATGAGAAAACAATTGCATATTTCAATGAAGCAGTAACACTTTCAGCGAGTCGTCTTCAGCCTTTAACCAGTTATTTTCATAAAGATACCAGACCCGATAAGTTTGGAGGAACTGCACTTACAGGAGTGCAAGCCTATATGGGGAATACAATCCCTGGTTTAACAGGAAGCGTTGTGTTTACCGATCTTGCCCGGAAAGAATCTCAACCTCAGGTTAGAGGGGCTTTAGCTTATACCACCTTAAGACCAAATGGTGAACAAAATGATTTTAGTGTGATACAAACCGATTATGATTTTGGGTCTCAATCAGCCTATTATGTTAGTTTGGGAACGAATCTGAATCAAACCAGCTTATATTTAGCGGTTTATGGCTCTATGAAAGTGACTGATTTTAACCAAGGCACTGTTTTTGAAATAGTTCCATGAAAACAATAAATTTCCACTTATTCTTGATAAATCTCTTACATGGATCTAATGAACCGAAATTAAAACCATGTGATGGAGAATCACTAAATTATAATCATTTTTAATCTTTTAAAAATGATTAAAGCAATTTCAACCCATAACCAGCTATAAATGATGGCAAATAAAAAGCCAAATATAAGAAATGAAAAGGAAACAGAGACGGCTGGACCTAAAACCGGAAAGTGAAAAATAAATATTAGACTTATTATTCCTAACATTAAAAGAATGGCACCAGTAGCAATAATACTTAACCTCTTCTTAAAAAGGCAAAAGGATACCCCTATTCCAAGTCCTAACAATCCTGTTGTAAAAGGAAATACAATTAGTTCAGTTGGCTGTAGGATGAATAACAGCATAATTGTCAGAAAGTAGGACATTGCTCCTAATGGAATGGAAAACATGGAACATAACAGGATAGGTGCAGTGGCCAGCGGACTTATAAAATATCCTATCCCTGGTAAAACCCCAGCAGCCTGCAGAATAGCAGCAATACAGGAAAAAATAGACACTAAAATGAGCTTCATCGTTTTTTTATGTTTATTGAATATTATTTGAGATAAACGAACCTCATCAGAAATGGGTTTAAAAAAATACACCTTTCCACCTCATTCTAAATGGTTTATGCGTTACCTTACATTATATTTACCATTTATTAGAGGTGAAACAATTATTATTAATCCAAGTATCAATATCCTCTGTAATGAAAAAATAAGCTTAATAAAAAACCTCTCTAAACCTTGATCAATCATACAAAGTAAAGAAGTCCGTTCGCGGAGGAAGTAAGTAATT
The DNA here is from genome assembly GCF_006680105.1 of Bacillus sp. B4EP4a. Classification (NCBI taxonomy): domain Bacteria; kingdom Bacillati; phylum Bacillota; class Bacilli; order Caryophanales; family Bacillaceae; genus Bacillus; species Bacillus sp. B4EP4a. Next base: position 36,454 of record NZ_VHIK01000060.1, on the reverse strand, counting down.
TCCTTTGCCTATAAAAAAACAAGGCCTTATTGGCCCTGCATTTTATTCGACTATTACTTTCCCAACCATTCCTTCCTGGAAATGGTACCGACATATCAGTTCATATGTACCGGACTGTTTCGGATTCACGTTAATGTTTTTTTCTTCACCTGGCTGGACCTCAACGTCAATTCCGAGCTTTTCAACTGTGAAGGTGTGCTCTTTACTGCCTTTGTTTTTCAATATCACCGTTGTGGCTGTTCCATTCGGAATAGTGATGACTTTCGGATTAAAGAAATCATCGTTCAACTCGACCTCAATCGATTTCCTTGTCTCCAAAGGCTGTGTTACAACACCGGATTCGGCAAATACACCGAGTGGGCCTAGTGTTGTCACAACTACAAACATTGCAAGTACACCGACCAATCCTGTTACCCACTTTTTCACAGACATTCGCAATCCCTCCTTTCCTCTATTTTTTTCTAATTCATAAAATATTATTACTATAAATTTGGTTGCGTGCTTTCAGATAATAACTTTTTTATCTGAAACAGTGAAAAGAAAAGGATCTACTCTAATGACGTTCTTCTGGAATCCTATTCTTATGCAACTAAACTGCCTGTTTAGCTCCATAAGAAAAAGAGCTGCCAAAGCAACTCCCTTATTGAAGTAAAGCATTTATTATTTGAATAAGTAGTTACCTTTTATTTCTCGTTTAATTGCTCTAACCACTCTATAAAATAGAGGTCTAAGATTCTTTTAATGAGTAAGTATTCACCAAAAATAAATCCCATTGACATTCAATATCTTGTGCTATTCCTAAAGCCTTTTCATCAAATTCATTAAATTCTCCAGCTTCATCTACCTCAAAAGCCACTTATGCAAGTCCTAGTATTTTCCCCTTCATTCTTTCAATGAATGGAGAGAAATTTCATGGGGATACTTCTGTTGGATATAGCGTATAAGTGCAGTGACAACTTGTGGACCGGATTCCACGAGCCTGCCTTGTTTAAATGCAGTGAAGTTATCACCGCCTGAAGCTAAATAATTACTAACCGCTACTTCATATTCGTTGTTTGGCTGTATCTCTTGACCTTTCATGTCTTTCAGCGCAACAATGCGGTTGCCAATTGGAGCATTTGGGTCCCAATTATACGTTAAACCAACCGTTTGTAACCTATTTTCATAATCTTTCGCCCACTGCTGTTCTAAAGCAAGTTTTATTTGGTTTCCTGTTAAAATTAACTTACTGACACTATGACCCATAGGCAAGTCTGTATAAAGGTCTTCTACAGTGATGTCCCCTTTTTTTAAATTTTTCCGCATTTCTCCTTGATGGACAAAAGCTATATCTACCCCCATGGCTTCCCGCTCAGATTCTGCAATCATTTTCGCTAATGGGGATTCACCGTTTGCATCTTGATTTCGTGAGATTTCTTCAGGCATTTCTCCTATTATTTGATTAAAATAGCTCCCCAACCTTTTTCTATATTTATTTAGAAGAGCAACCGTTTCTTTATCTGGTTTTATTTTATGATGTGAAGTGACAATAATCTTTGCTTGTTTCTTAACAATATTTTTAGTATGTGGGTCAATTTCAAGATTTACTTGAGAAAAGGCTTTCCCATTAGAATATGCTTGAACGATCAGTTTACCGGCTACAACGGTATTGGCATATTCATGGCTGTGACCGGCAAAAATGACATCGACCTCATCATCGATTTTTGGAGCCATCTCCACTAAAGCTCCACTGGAATTTGCTCCTGACTGATCTGATTTAGCTGATTCATGTGCAAGTACAACAATTACTTTAATCCCTTTTTCCTTTAAAAGCTTAACGGTTCGGTTAATGACTGAAACTTCATCCGTAATTTCTACTTCTTTTCGATTTTCAGGTGCCACATACAGGTTGGTCTCTTTTGTGACGACACCGATAAATCCAATATTAATTCCGTCAATTTGTTTAATAACATACGGTGGTAACAAGGGTGTACCCGACTTTGTATCGATGATATTTGCAGAACTGTAAGAAGTATTGGCTCCTTGAAAATAACCTGTTTTTTTATTGAAGCCTCCATAAATAAGACGTTTCATTTCATTTACGCCTTGGTCTAATTCATGATTTCCAGGTGTCCCGACATCAAAGTGCAGGAGGTTTAAAAACTCGATCGTGGGTTCGTCTTTAAATTGAGAAGAGATTGGAGGACTGCCTCCTACCATATCACCAGAATGAACAAGTAGTGTATTCGGGTTTTCTTGTATATATTTTTTTAAATAGGCAGCCAGGTATTCAGCCCCCCCTGCCATGGTTCCTGAAACCATTTGATATTTGTTTAGTTGGCCGTGAAAATCATTAACGCCTAACAATTGTACTTGAATGTGGCGGTTGGATGTGGAATGATTCGTTGTGGAATGCTTGGATGAGTGTGCTGTGATTTTATAAGTTACGAAAATGATGATAAAAACCAAGATGAACAAAGAAGTTATGGCCTGAAATTTTGACAACTTCCGATCCCTCCCTCTGGATGTAAATTAAGAATAACTCTAGAATTTTATATCCGTATAAAGGGACCGTGATTTTTTGTTATATTTTATATAACGATTGTTAAATTAAGCCAGCATGTGCATATCTTTTTAAAAATGTTCATAACCCGATAGTGAAAAAAATGTTACTGCTAATTACAGTTAGTATTGAAATCTGCTCCGTTGTAAAAGAAGTTCAACAAAAAGAGTGTAAATCCTTAATGGATCAACACTCACGTTAGTGCAGTAACATTCAACGTTATTTTTTTAGGTTTTCCTTCATTAAAAAGGAAATTTTTTGCTCATCTGTATTTTGGATCTGTTCCAGCTGATTAATAACCAGCTCTTGCCGATGTAATGAATGGTTTTGACTTAACTTCGCTTTCCCCTCTATCTTGTTGATTTTTATTTTGAAGCCTTGAATCCCTTTGTTCATCCCAGCGAGAAAGCCAGCATCTAAATCTTGCAAATTGTATGAACTATCAGGGGCTTCATACTTCAATACCATGTCATCCAAGGTATCCGTTAACTCTTGTTCATCCTCAATAAGTTCAACTTCGCCGTATACATGAACAGTCACATAATTCCATGTTGGTACTGCTTGGTTCGTCTCATACCAAGAGGAAGAGATATAACAGTGAGGACCATGAAAGACTGCTAAGACTGTTTGATTTTCAATATCTTTCCATTGAGGGTTCGGACGAGCAAAATGACCATACAAATAGGTTTTCTCCTTATTCAACAGCAGTGGTAAATGTGTAGCAAAAGGCATGCCTTCATGCATTGAACACAATGTTGCAAAACCATTCTCCTGTATTATATCGTAGGCTACTGCTAATTCTTTTATTTCAAATTGTTTAGGGATATACATAAAAAATCTCCTTTCATCCGTCAATATTATTCCATTCACAATCATAGCGTCTTTTACTAAGTGCCCATCCTCATTTCTACCTTGAATACTCGAGAACCTCATCTGTAAAATATAGTATTATACAAACTGACATATAAAAAGGTACAATTCTAAATAAATAAACATGTCAAAGGAGATCTTAAATGATAAATACCATTTTTGCTTTTAAAGAGGATTCTCCCAGATACAAACAAATTTACGAACAGTTTAAGTTATTTATTGAACGGGGTGACTTACTTGCTGATGAACAATTGCCCTCCATCCGTCAACTTGCAGATTCCCTTCAAGTAAGTCGCAATACGACATTAATGGCTTATGATCAACTTGTAGCTGAAGGCTATATTCGTGGAGAAGGGAGAAAAGGTTATTTTGTAAATGAATTAGAACCACTTTTATCCCATGATGAGTTAATTCCTCATAATAAAACGCAAAGAGAGCCAGTTACACCTACCCTCATTGATTTCCGGGCTGGTGCCGTAGATCAAACACATTTCCCTCTGAAAATTTGGAGGAGGATTGCCAATCAAGTATTAACGTTACAGGAGAGTTTTCAATATGGGGAACCCTTTGGTGAGGTGTGCCTACGTGAACAAATTGCCACATACTTACTCCAATCTCGTGGGGTGAAAACAGATGCAAATGCCATTATTATCGGCAGCAGTACCCAACAAATGCTTATCAATCTTGGACATATACTGAAGGATGATTTTCCAAGCATTACAGTAGAAGACCCTGGATATGATGGCGCTAGGGAAGCTTTTCAATTCCATTGTTTTACGATTGAAACTTTACCAGTTTATGAGGCAGGTGCTGATTTCTCACAATTGGAACAATTCAAATCACGATTAATCTATGTAACACCTTCCCATCACAGTCCATATGGGGTAAGCATGTCCATTCACCAACGGCAAACGCTTATTCATTGGGCTAACAAGATGCAAGGGTATATTATCGAAGACGATTATGATAGTGAATTTCGTTATACGCAACAACCATTTCCAGCTCTCGCTTCCATTGATTCTGCAAGAGTCATTTATCTAGGGAATTTCTCAAAGTCCTTTCTTCCAGGAATTCGTTTAAGTTATATGGTGTTGCCCGAGCCGCTTTTAAACCGTTATAAAAATCAATTTCTTCATTTCGAGAGTACCACTTCACTTCTAAGCCAACTCACAATGGCTAAATTTATGGAAGAGGGAGAATGGAATCGCCATATTAAACGTATGCGTCTTGTTTATAAACGAAAAATACAGCACTTGGTATCAGTATTAAAAAAGCAATTCGATCAACATATATCCATTATCGGTAATCAGTCCGGTTTGTATTTATTAATCAAAGTACACCTGAACCGTTCAGAAGAATGGCTAATAGAGCGCGCTTCCTTTCATGGTGTTAAAGTGTATCCTACCTCACTCTACTTCATTAAAAATAATACCGATAAACCAATTATCAAACTTGGTTTCAGTAATCTTTCTTGTGAGGAAATCGAACTTGGCGTGGAGCTCCTAAAAAAGGCTTGGGTATAATAAACACCCCGTAATTACAGCTTATGTCAAATAATGGCGGGGCAAATAATGGACTTTTAAAACACAGGTCCTTATTCCACTGACATGCCCCGTTAGCTCCATAAGAAAAGAGCTGCTAATCGTCACAGTTCTCTAATGAACTAACGCACCATGGACTTTCAGTACAATCCTTTACAAACTGAAGAGAAGCTGCCAATATGACAGCTCCGTTCCGTTCTTTAATTCTTGATAATCCGTTTCATTTCGGTCCTGACTTATTTTATATGCAGGCTGAATTTCTCTCGCCTTAATCTTAAATCCAACTATACCTTTCGGTTCACTTTTACATAATAATCCACCCTTCCAAAAAAGTTAGATGAGTGTTTTTGTCATTATAAAGTCCATTTGTTCCTCATCACCCATATAAAAAGAATGGGCACCAGTTTGAACAAACCCAATTTTCTTATAAAAAGCAATAGCATTTTCGTTTTTTTCCCATACGCCGAGCCAGATTTTCTTTTTATTACGTTCCTCCGCAATTTCTATAGCTTTATTTAGCAGATATTTACCAAGCCCATGTTTTTGAAATTTGTTTTTTATATAAATCCTCTCGATTTCAAGTGATTCATCACCCATTTCTTCAGTCTGAGCATCATTGGTATTGACCTTTAAATATCCAGCGACTTGATTATTAAAATAAACAAAAAAGAATTGCGAAGAAATATTGGATAATTCTTTTTCTAATTGTTTTAAGTTAAATGCCCTTTCCAAATAGGCATTCATATTTTCAGGTGTATTCTGATGCTTAAATGTCTCATTAAATGTTTCATAACTAATTTCTTGAAGTTCGCGTGAATCTTTAAGAGTACACTTTTTAATATTTTTAGTCATTTAAATATGTCGCTCCTTTATATAATCAATAATTTCTCTTGTTTTCCTTTTTAACAAACTCCCAGTCTTTTTCTATATTTTTTCTTACTCTTTGAAGAAGATTGAAAATGGTTTCTACTTCTCTTTCGGAAAATACTTCTATGCAATGATTGTTATGTTTTTCTCCTTTCTTTTCAATAAAGCCATTAATTTCAAGTTCTTTTATAGCACAAGCTGCTGTTGTTCGATCTACTTTTATCATCTCAGCTAACTTTTCTTGAATGATTCCTCGGTTTTCACATATTCGCACAAGGTACAATTACTGTCCTTTTGTAAGGTCATCTTCTTTAAATTCTTTTTTACTTATAGAATCTACTGCCCTTGCCATCATTCCAATTTCACGAAGAATTCACTTCATAATTAACTCCTTAGCTTGGATTTTTGTTGTAAATGCAATAAAAATAGCATATATTAAATTTAACCTTACTTTGTTGCGTTTGCAACAAAAAAAAATAAAGATAAAGGGGTCGAGCAAAGTGAAATATGTTTTTTATGTATTAGGAATTTTAATACTAACTCTTGGTATTTCTTTCACTATACAATCAGACCTTGGAACTTCACCATTTGATGCACTTTTGGTAGGACTGTCCATAAATGTGGGGCTTACTGTCGGAAGTTGGGAAATAATAATAGCTTTAATATTGATATTTTGTAATTCATTTTTAAAAAGGCAAAGACCAGAAGTTTTGGGGTTGTTAACAGCATTTATAACGGGTATTGGTATTGATATGTGGCTTTTTTTATTGCACAATTTGATAACACCTGAACTATGGTACAGCAAAGTTTTTTGTTTTGGAATCGGCTTGGTTACTATAGGATTAGGAACTGCAACATATTTGCACACAAATTTTGCACCGATTCCAGTTGACCGATTAACATTAATCATACAAGAATTAACTAGAACAAATATATTTTATTCGAGAACATTCATTTATCTCGTATTCTTGATAATGGCAATGATTTTAAATGGACCAATTGGCGTTGGAACTTTATTAACCGTTTGTTTAGGGGGGCTAATACTTAATTACTTTATGCCATTTACTGAAAAAGTATTAGACCGCATATTAACACACTCTAGTCCATCACCAAATTATGATAAAGATAAAAACCATTCAATATAGTATGCTCCCTATTTTTCTTGTTCAACTAACCTGTCGCTATAGTTGCATAAGGGAGCTGTCTTTAAGGCAGCTCCGAACTTCTGCTAACGCACCTGTTAGTGCCATTATTTTAAGAATTGAAGCCATTTATGTTCTGGTTCGTGCAATTGTATAGCATACTGAAGCCATTTTTTCCTCTGGTTATCTAGATTGTCTAATATCGTCATAAAGTCTTGATGGTCTTTTTCTCTTGTGTTTTTTACTTTATATAAAAGTACAATTTCTGGATTTAGATAAGGAATGCCTGTATCAGAATAACTCCAAACTGACTTAAGCGGATGAGAAATCGTTAAATCCCTTCTGAATTTCCAATCATAAAACTTTGTTTCATTTAGAAGAACTTCTAATTTATCTCCATTTGACTTATTCAAAGCGTGTATTTCGTGAATAGGTAACTCTAAAAACTCATTTTCCCAAGTATAGAATTTACCTTTAATAACCTTTTTAAAATCCCATTCTTTAAGATTTTCCTTCAAATATAATTGGTCTTTTCGAAATAGTGCAATCTCTATATCTTGATGTTGTCTTGTTTCTCTACCAATAAAAAGATCAATTGCCCAACCACCTGCAAAGAACCACGTTTTATTAAATCCTGCCATTAAAGAAGTAATGCTATGACATTGCTCAAATGACATATGAACCCCCAGACTAAAAAACTTATATCCTTATCTATTCTTTTTCTATTTTGAATAACCTCTATACTGAAACCTTCTTCAACTAAACTGCCCCTTTAGTTGCATAAGAAAAAGCTGCCTTGAAGACAGCTCCGATTTTCAGCTAACTCACCCGTTATGGCAACAAGAAAACAGCTTACTAATAGAGTTTAGAGATTTATTTCAAGCACCTATTAGTACAATTATTATTTTTCCCTAAGATGATTTAATAGTGCACTAGCTAATAAAAGTATTGATAGGCCAGTCCCTCAACTATCAGGTCCTACATCGAAGAAAATTGGATAAACAAAGTGATTTAAAACTATAATGATTACGGCAAATGTAACCAAAGAAATATTTGTTTTCTTCAAAGGAAAAAACCTCCCATTAAATACCGAAAGTATGTAAAAATTTCCCTTTTTAAATTATACCCTGGATTGCAACACTCTTCCTTTAACCCAGGAGATGACATTGAAGCCGAAAATATACGAGTAACTGCTTAGTTCGGTTCAGGCTCTTCTGCAAAGAAATAAGTGTCTCCTTTGTTTCCAAAAATCGCCTTATCATCAAGACCAGGCAATACCTTTTCTTGTCCATGGCTATCATATATAAAATCTTTTTTACTCATATCATAAAATATATTCGAATTCAAATACAGGACATGTTATGTGTTTTTATTAAATAGCTTCAAATTCAAGAACCTAATAAGAAAGGTTACTAAGACATTTCCAAAAATAATAAAAAAAGTTAAAATTCCCCACAACAAACTGATTGCGGCATGTATAATGATAGATAGAAAACTCACCATTGTTTTGCAGCCAAACTATTGAATAAAAAGGAGTGGCAATGTTGGAAAGGAAAAAAATCTTCTATTGGATCATCCCGATGCTATTAATTGTCTTTTTAGGAAATGCTGTGTACGCTACAGAACAACAAGAAACATCTAAAGTGAAACAATCTTCCGCATTAAAGGAGCAATTCTACCTAGAAGATGTAGTAAAAATTTACGTACCATCTACATATAATGTTGACCAACCAATTGATAATACTCCATATGTTAACAAGTCCTTAGAAGAATTCTCAAGAATGTTTGGAGGAGCAACAGCGATCGATGGGACAGGATCGTGGTTATCTGATGATAATCAATTGGTCAAGGAGAAAGTAACGATTGTATATAGCTATGCAGAAGATTTGGATAAGAAAAAAATTAATCAAGTAGTTGCCTATGCCAAGTCTCTAAAGGAAGAGATGAAACAATCATCAGTGTCTCTTGAAGTAAATGGGAAGATGTATTTTATTGAATAACTGATGTAAGAAGCCTAGAGATTTTATATCTCAAGGCTTTTTAGTCTTTAAGAATAAGAGTTTATTGGTGAAATGAAGGTTCCAATAGGGTAAGCTGTCCGTTGTTTATAACGAAACATAGTTTTTACGTGAAAATTCCTGCTGTTATTCAATTATCTGGCCCAATTGTTGAACAAAGGTCAAACAGCACTCTTCAACTATCCTGCCCCGATAGTTCCATAAGAAAAAGCTGCCTTAGAGACAGCTCCGATCTTCAGCTAACGCACCCGTTTGTTGAAGATGATTATTATCGGTAATTATTGTGAACAGGGTTAAACAATTCTTCATAAGAATTTCTAACAAGTGAAAAATTGTCTACATTATAGTGACCGTGAAGGGTTTCATTGTGATGAAGGATTATTTGTTTTGCAGATAAGTTTTTGGAATCAGAAGTAGAATGTCCATCACCAACTAATGTCACATCAAAATGATTGATTGTTGCTGTTCTAACAGCTGTATCAATACAATGTTCCGTCTTACATCCCATTATTACAATATGATCTACATTGTTTTTACTTAAATGTTCGAGTAATGGAGTGCCATAAAATGAATTTGTGGCAGCTTTATCAAATATGATAGCAGTTGATGGTACTTTAATATCCCTGTGTATCTGGAATCCAGGTCCTTCTCCTTTTGAAACATCTAAATCTCTTATAAAAACAACGGAGATACTTTCATTTATCGCTTTTTCAATTACAGTATTAATGTTATTAACGATTTTTTCTTTCTCAAAGACTCCTTGTTCTTCATTATTACCTTCTATTAATTCCTGTTGAGCATCGATTATCAGTAATGTTTGTTTCAATATTTTCCCCCCTAAAGTTATTAGCAGTTAGTTTTTTCCTGTTTTTCATTAAATATCAGATAGTATTTTAAGCACTTCTTACTAAGCTCTTTATATTTTCGTCAAAAGATTTACTAATACCTTCTTGAACTATCCTGCCCCTTTAGTTCCATAAAGAAAAAGCTGCCTTAAAGACAGCTCCGATCTTCAGCTAACGCACCTGTTAGTATGGTGCGATTCTTATAAAAGAATCGCGCGTTTAATGGAAGCAAATTCATTTTTTGTTCATAATCTGCTTAACTACTTATGGAGACGTTATACAAGAATATATCAATCATTAAGATCTATGTTGCTTTTCTTACGTTAATAGAGAGCATTCTAAATAACAAAATAGATGCAATCAATGCGATGATCCCATTAATAAGGAATGAAACTTCAGCGCCAAATATCTGCCATAACAAACCTGTAAGCAAAGAAGCCGGAAATAGACCAATCCCCGTAATCATAGCATATAAACCAAGTGCAGTTCCTTTACTTTCTGGATTGGATATATCAGCAACCAGCGCCTTTTCAACCCCTTTAGTAAAAGCTGAATAAAGCCCATATAATGTAAATAGACCGATTAAACCAATCGTTGTATTTACTTCCGCAAAACCAATATATACAAATCCATATAACGCATATCCTACAGTTAGTATACCTCTTCGTCCGTATCGATCTGAAAACGCTCCGGAAATATATGAAAATAAAGACGCAGTAAGGTGAAAGAGTAGATATAATAATAGAACATTGGCAGTAGAAACTCCTAAATCTGCTGCTCTTAGTAAAAGAAACGAATTTGATGAATTCACAATAGTAAAGAGAAAAACAATAAACAATAATTTTTTCACATTCGGATTTAGAAGTTTCACGTCAAGTTTAGGTTTCGTGGTAGGCGGCATTTCTTTAACTATTGGTTCATACTTTCTTTCCTTTATGCCCAATAACAGTAACCAACCAATAATTACAGGGATTAAAGAATACAGGAAAACATCATGAATGTTTTGATTTCCATTCATCTGTAATATGAAATAAGCAGTTCCAATCCCGATAGAAGCACCCAACATATCCATCATTTGATGTAATCCGAAAACTCTTCCTTGTTTATTTTTTCCTCCAGACTCAGATATAAGAGCATCTCTTGGAGCCGTTCGTATCCCTTTTCCCGTACGATCTATCAGTTTCCATATGAAAACGCCGACCCAGGAACTTGAAATAATCAAAGATATTCTTCCTAAACCTGATAAGCCATAACCAATCAAAGCAAACCCTTTTCTATTTTTCAAACGATCCGAACGACGACCAGAGAAAAATTTCAAAAAACTTGCCAAGGTTTCTGATAAACCATCTACAATCCCAATAATTAAAGGGCCTGACGAAGCAAGAATAATTGGTATTAAAGGAGTCACCATATAGGTGCCCATATCTGTAAAAAAACTAACGAAGCTTAATATCCAAATGTTGCTGTTTTTCAATTCGAAACCGCCCCTTAAATATAAATTGCTGATGATCAACTCTGGTAATGAACTAAATCACCCGTTAGTTCAAGTGAACCACTTCACAATAATGAACAATTTACAAATGAAGAAATATTAATAAAATTTCCCAATAAATGAAATTATATCATTTTATAAACTATAGAGTAAGCACCAAAATTTCTGAACGTTCAAAATATTTAAGTTTAATCATTGTTCTCCCCTTCCTTGTTTTTTTCATCATTTATTATGTTTTATTTCCTCTTCAACTAAAATGCCCGATACATTCCCTACTTCGAGTGTTATTGAACAATCGCCTTAATCATATCTTCGTCTTTAACCAACTTTATTTAATGCAACATCTTTATTGTCATTAACATTATCAGGTCTTTTGAATCGGTCACCATCTTCCTATTTAAATATTATTTGGTAAAAAATGTAGGTTGATAGCATTATTTGATTTGGAATGTATTGTAAAACATTTTATTTTGTAGTAATCTATCAGCGATTTAAATCGCACCGACCTAATAGCGCACTAGTCCATGGGTAATAAACAGCTGTTACTATTTCAATAAGGGAGGAATTGTAATGTCCAGGTTACACAAGCAATTATTTTCAATTGTCCTTGTCATGATTTTGACCCTTGGCATCTTTGCACCTGTACAGACACAGGCAACTTCAGAAGGTGGAGGATACTGGGTCCCAGACGGCAAGATCAAGAAGGCAACCGAACTGATGAAGCAAGGTAAATCCCTCGGGGAGCTCGAAATCAAACAAGATCAAATCCAGCAAAAAGAAGGCATTCAGACATTAGATGAATTGATGGAAGTAGACCAGCAAAGTAAAGCGACATACAGAGCGAACTTGGCACCTCCGATCAAGACGGCGGTCGGATGGGTACCCCCGGAATTTGACTATGATCATATCCAGACTGTAGATGAATGCCGGAGAAGTCCTGACAGCAGTTCAGAAACAGGGTATATCAAGAACCGTTATTCCTTCTGTTGGTCCCATGTTGCGACATATCAAGTCCCTGTAAAATGCATCGGAGGAATCTGTATAAACGCAGGAGTTCAATTTCAATTCACGGAAATAGGTTATGGTTCCAACCAAAGCCGGAACATGAGAATCTATTATACACTTGATGATATCATCGTGACCGATCCAGCTTTAAATGGAGCCAAGTTGAAAATCGATATGGTATGTGAATCGAAATTGAACGCAGGTGACTGTAAAGAGGATCCCGACTATCCACCGACGGAACGAACGATCGCCCACTGGAAAAACACGAACTTCGATACAGAAATCTTCACCTCAGAAGCGCCCCCAGCAACTGATTCAAATCCTGACCAGTTGGGATACATGGAATTTTGGCCGAAACTCACCCTTACCCATTCAGCAAGGAAATACAAAAAAAGCATAGATGGCATTAAACAGACCGTCCGTTATGACTCTGCAAAATACATGTTCGCTTTCCCAGATCAATATTTCTGGCAAGGAGCCGTATTCAGCAAAGCCACACCGGTCTTCAATGTCCCGATCACGAAACCGGAATTCAAAATGCTAACTGAAGCCGGCCAGCATTGGAAGGACGCTATGGACCACCCAGAACAGACAAAGCCTCAAATGGTTGGAAAGAAAATACCGGGAGCTGTAGGAGACAGCACACTGACACGGATGTATACAAAACGTCATCAGGAGGAATACAACCGTAATAGAAACAAGACAAGAAGGATTTGTGACCGGGAGTTCGGAGATGAGGATCGGACAGGAAAGCAGTGTGACGAATATCCTTTCGCTTCCACCTGGGAAGGTTCATCGACGAACGGATCGGATAATTTTTCTGTAAGAATGATTTCCGCTGATTCGAACGGTGCTGCAGGGACATGGCTCGGTGCCTGGTACGCCTATGACCGGATTCTGGATGGAGATGCTTTTAATGTGGAGGTCGAAGCTCCTGAGAAAATCGCGACGATCCGATCGGAAGGTCAGCCTCAGGACGGCCAGGGTAACCGATCAAGTGATAACTTCACGATCGGGAACATCCCTACTTACGCGACCAAGTTACAATGGAAAATCGTCGACGGTCCTAAAGATGCAAAATTCGATGTCATGAAAGACATCAGCTTCGGTATCGACGAAACGATCTTCTATGATCTTACAGACGGGTCCGAGTCAGAAATCAAAACGAGTGAAGATTTCTACATCGCCAGACCGGAAAACACCGATGGAGAAAGCTTCACTGTCGAAGTCTATGCAATCCCTTAATAATAGAAGGTTAGTTGAATAAAAGACCAAGGCTAGTCAAAAGAGCTTGGAGACTCCTATCTAAGCTCTTTTGACTAGGTATTTATAGTGACTACTTCCACCATATCCCCGATAACGAAATAAACAAAAATGTATTATTCACAGATAACATTCCAATTAATTTTTAAAAGACTTCTTCAATGTTAAGCATCCTATTATTCTCAACACGCATTTTTGCATTTTCAAGCGAGTTAACAACACTTCTTAATTAATATCTGTATTAATTCTCTTCTACATTTATATCTCCTTTAGTTCTTGTTTCACTAATCTGATACGTTGTTTTTTCACAGCTACCACTTTTATCCCCCTTAATGACAACTTTATTTCTTGTTTTTTCCTCCTTTGTATCCTTTTAAGAGAAAGAAGTATGTATTACAATATATCAATAGTTATAAAATGGAATTTTAGTTAATGATTACATATCACTAATAGGGGGCTAAGTAGGGGAATTTTCTGTAATTCACAGCAGTTATCATTTGAATCGTAATCATGGTAGTAACAATCTGCTTGTCGTTAAAATTTGAAAGAACCTTATTGCATATTAAATAAGGCCGCCCATAAGGAAAAACTTAAAAAATTAATTTTATCAGGTCATTATACAATCTTATGTATTAAGTTTGTGATCATTTTTTTGAAAATTATTTCTTTTTTAAAGTAAAATTTTGTTCTTTCATGGAGGTTTTAATTTGGCTACTAGAGTACCATTTTCATTTATATTAGTTATTGGTTTAATGTTATTTGCTCTATTTTTTGGGGCAGGAAATTTAATTTTTCCACCAATGCTTGGTCAATCAGCAGGAATGAATATTTGGTCAGCAAATGCAGGGTTTTTAATAACAGGAGTTGGCTTACCGTTACTTGGTGTGTTAGCACTTGGTTTTTCGGGGAAAGATGATTTACAGTCGTTAGCAAGTCGGGTACATCCTGTATTTGGTATTGTATTCACAACCGTTCTTTATTTAGCCATTGGTCCTTTATTTGCTTTGCCTAGATCAGGAAACGTTTCTTTTGAAATCGGTGTAAAACCTTTTTTGTCGGAAAATTCAGGCCCTCTACCTTTACTTATTTTCACAATCATCTTTTTTAGTATTACGTGCCTTTTTTCGATCAATCCCGCGAAAGTTGTCGGAATTGTCGGGAAAATATTAACACCAATCAAGATAACGTTCATTGGAATCCTCGTAGTAGTTGCTTTTAATCATCCAATCGGAGATTTTCAATCACCTATTAAGAATTATTCAGTTCAACCATTTTTTAATGGGTTTAGAGAAGGTTATTTAACAATGGATACGCTTGCATCTTTTGTTTTTGGCATCATCATCATTAATGCCATTAAAGAAAAAGGTGCTAAAACAAAAAAACAAATTATGGTTGTTTGTGCAAAAGCAACTGGAATTGCTGCCTTTTTCCTGGCAACCATGTATTCAGCTCTTTCTTATATGGGTGCTTCAAGTGTAGAAAAACTTGGGCACCTGGAAAATGGAGGTACCATCTTAGCAAAAGTCTCGGATTATTATTTTGGAGCTTATGGCGGGATATTATTAGGATTAATGATTACAGTAGCTTGTTTAACAACAAGCGTAGGACTTGTTACATCTTGTTCTTCATTCTTCCATAAACTATTTCCAAAGGTACCTTACAAAACAATTGCTATAAGTTTATCTATTTTTAGTGCAATAGTTTCCAATATTGGGCTAACACAGTTAATTGCTGTTTCTGTTCCTCTCTTAACAGCTATTTATCCATTAGCCATTGTATTAATTTTCTTGACATTTTTCCATTCTTTATTTAGAGGGAAAGCTGAAGTGTATCAAGGAAGCTTACTTTTAACATTTATAATTAGTTTATTTGATGGATTAAATCGAGCTGGTATACACTTTTCATCCATTAATAATTTTTTTAATGAAATTCTTCCTATGTACGATGTCGGACTAGGGTGGATTATTCCAGCAATTGTTGGAGGATTTATAGGGTTTAGCAGTAGCATACTACGAGGGAAATTCGGTCTTAATCCCCCAACTAGTAGTTAAATAAATATTAAAATAAGGTCAACCATTACTGGTTGACCTTTTAAAATTGAATGTTGAATCCAGGAACCGACCTTTTAGTCCGTTCTTGAAGGGTCACCATAACAATCATTTTAGAATCAATCTACTAAAAAAGGCAACTTTACGTAACCTTTTTTAGTACAATCATATTCTATTTATTTTTCACTTTAAGGGCCTTAATTACTTCTTCTGTTGTCTCAGCAATAAGGTCGTCGTTATAATCAGCATCTTTTTTATCCCGACTTGAAAGTACAACAAGGACAATAGGGTCTCCTTTTGATGGCCAAATGATCGAAATGTCATTTCGCGTACCATATGATCCTGCTCCAGTCTTATCAGCCACTACCCAACCTTTCGGCACTCCAGCACGAATTAACGCATCTCCAGTAGTATTTCTCTTCATCCAATCTATTAAAAGTTCACGTTTCTCAGTTGGAAGTGCATCTCCCAATGTAAAATCCTGAAGACTAGTAGCAAGTGCTCTTGGTGTACTCGTATCATGAGTTTCACCAGGATTAACTTCATTTAAATCTGGCTCAAATCGCTCAGGGTTGGTAACATTATCCCCGATTTCCTCCAATGCCTTTTTAAATCCAGTCGGTCCCCCCAGTTGTTTAAGAATAAGGTTTCCAGCAGTATTGTCACTGTATCGAAGAGAAGCATCAGAAAGCTCCTTAAGAGTCATCCCCGTATCAACATGCTTTTCTGTAATCGGATTATAATTAACAAGATCTTCACGTGTATAGGTAATTCTTTGATTAAGTTCTTCTATTGATTTCTGTTGTAAAAGTGCTCCTACAGCTAGAGCCTTATGAGTAGATGCATAAGCAAAACGCTCATCTGGATGATAGGTTACTGTTTGGTTTGTACCAGTATCCAACGCAAAGACACCAAGTTTAGCATCAAATTTTTCTTCAAGCTTAGCAAAGTGATGATTATTGGCAGTTGCTTGTTTTTTAGGTTTAGTTAATTCAGCATTAACGTTATTGTTTGAACAACCTACAAGCGTTGCACATGAAAGAAATAGAACAGGTACAATTTTTCTGAATGCGGAAGTACTAAAAATGTTACTCAATGATTTCATAAGATTCAACCTCTTTCTAAAAAATATTTAGTATGTATTCTCCTGGGATAGCAGCCGGATCTTTAACACTTGCACCCTATCTTTTGTTCATGATGTAGACCTCCTGATTTTGATTAGACTCTTGTGTATGAATTGAAAAAACTAAGGAGTTTTAACGGATTACATTTGTAGTCTTATTACATCTGTAGTACAGTATTACATACGTAATCAAATAAAGTCAATTCTTTATTTTTTCACCCTCAAGCCACTATAAATATGCTATATACCTTTTTAAAAATTTAAAAGTCGAGAGAGTTGGTATTGAAGGACATGTTTTTAACTCATTTTATAATAGGTCTATTGGTGTCTTCATTTTCCGTTGCTGTTATTCTACTTATACGAAAATGGTTTGGAAGACAATTAACAGCAAAATGGTACTATCATTTGTGGATGTTTCTTTTTATGGCTTTAGCACTTCCATTCATACCTACTGATTTATATAATTTTAGTACTCTCTTTAGCGGTGGGGATACATATCAGACTAATGCACCCAGCTCTAATATGAACATACCTGGAACTGATATGATGCAAGGCCTCCACCTAATACAAGACTTTTCTGTATCGGTCAATCGGCCGGACCTGTCCTTACTTAATATTGGAGTGATGGGTTTTTGGATGTCAGGGATGCTTTTATTTACCTTTACTATCGTTCGTGGATGGCTCACACTTAGAAGGATAAAGAATTATTCTTCTCCGTTTTCCAATCAAGAAGTTCTCGTGCTTTTCGAAGAATGCAAGAAAAAACTGCAGATTAAAAAATCAATAAAGATTGTTATTTCGAAAAGAGTCCAGTCTCCAATGATATTCGGACTTTTTCAAACATATATCGTCTTACCTTCCCAGCATGAAAACTGGCTTAGCTTGAAAAATTACGAGTATATCTTTCTTCATGAACTGAGTCACTATAAAAACAAGGATTTGCTGACTAATTACGTGATATTGTTCTATCAAATCATTTATTGGTTTAATCCCCTTGTCTGGCTTGCTTTTAGAGAAATGAGATTGGATCGGGAAATCTCATGTGATACATCTGTTTTACAGTTAATAGATGATCATTCATTTAGTGAATATGGAAATACAATCATTAATTTTTTGGATCTTTCAAAACGGTCAAGTAAGCTACAGATAGTGACACATTTAAACGGTTCGAAGCTTCAAATCAAAAAACGAATTGAACGAATTTCTGCCTATAAACATTCCACAAAAAAATCAATAAGAAAAAGCGTCTTTATTTATGTGTTGGCCTGTATCATTTTGACAATCCAATTACCTTTCGTTTCCGCATTTGCGACGGAAAATGACCGATACTATTTTAATAATGATGGAGTGGTTTTTGAGGATTTACATCAATTCTTTAAAGGGTATGAAGGAAGCTTTGTTTTATATGATCATGACGCACAGCAATATCGCATTTATAATGAAGAGAAAAGTACGTTGCGGGTATCACCTGATTCCACCTATAAAATCTATAGTGCCTTATTTGCACTACAATCAAATGTGATATCACCCGAAGAATCCACCCTTTCCTGGGATGGGACTAAGCAACCCTATGACGCTTGGAATATGGATCAGGATGTCTCATCTGCTTTACAAAATTCTGTAAACTGGTATTTCCAGGAATTAGATCGTAGAACAGGATTTGAAACAATCCAATCCAATCTACAAGCGATAAACTATGGAAATTCCGATGTATCTGGGGAATTGGGTGAATTCTGGCTCGAATCCTCATTGAAAATTTCTCCAGTCGAGCAAGTCCAACTGCTGCAAGCCTTTTATTACAATCAATTGGGATATAATGAAATGCATATCCAAGCTGTAAAGAAAGCACTACGCTTAGAAAAGAGTGAGGAAGCTCGCCTATCAGGAAAAACAGGTACAGGAACAGTGAATGGAAAAAACATCAATGGCTGGTTTATCGGGTATGTAGAGACAAAGAACAATACTTATTTCTTTGCTACCAATATTCAAAATGAAGATGATTCCTCTGGAAGCAAGGCGGGAGAAATTACTTTATCAATTTTAAAAGATTTAGGAATCTATAAAGAAAACGGAGGGGAGAAAAATGGAGAAAAACATTCCTAGCATATCAGAATCAGAATGGGAAATCATGAACGTGCTTTGGGATAAAGCCCCTCAAACAGCAAATGACATCATAGGTTCCTTACAGGAGAGTACCCATTGGAAGCCGAAAACCATACGCACTCTTCTCGATCGATTGGTTCAAAAAGATGTAGTAGGTGTCAATAAAAATCTAAGAGTTTACACCTTTTACCCGCTCTATACACAGGAAGAGTGCCAGCGTGCCGAGACTGAATCATTTATCAACCGTATCTATGGAGGTACACTGAAATCCATGCTTGTCCAATTCATTCAGGAAGATACCCTATCTGATGATGATATCAATGAACTACGCTTTATTTTAAATAAGAAACCTAAAAAGTAATAATATTAAAAAAGCGATTTGGGATTTTTCCAAATCGCTTTTTTCCGTCGAAATAGCTGAGGACATATTTCTCATGTAATTACTAAACTCCCCCGTTTGTGCCATAAGAAAAAGGCAGCCCCAGCAACCTGCCTTATTGTAGAGTTGACACAAACTGTGAAATAATGAAATCTAAAAATTTATGAATATTTTTTTGTCCTGTAATAAATAAATAGACTGTTTATAAGTTGTGTAATAGCTCCTAGTCCTAAATAAACAAAACCAAATATGGAAACAGCCATTCCTTCAAAACCTCCTACAACTAAAAGGCCAGATACAAAATTAATAATGCCTAAAAAGATGAAAATAAGTGGACAAGCAATGGTATTCTTTTTTTGTTCTTTGTAAGGGCTATTCCAAAAGTAACTAGAAGAATAAAGGTTATCAAGTAGCTAGTATAAGAAGAGAATATAATACCCATTAAATCACCTCTTTGGTAATGATTAGGTCAATAGCTAATTTTACCATTAAAATACAATTAGGTTATTTAAATACCAATAATTATTATTCTATTTTCATTATTTCGTATTTATGACACAGGACGAAGACACTACACTTAAAGAACCAACCTGCCCCGTAAGAAAAAGAGCTGCCTTAAAGACAGCTCCGATCTTCAGCTAACGCACCCGTTAGTTGCATAAGACTTGTAGCTTTAGATTAATGTTTGATCAAATTGATAATAATACCCTTGATAAACAACAAAAAGAAAGAGCGTGTTTTGAAAAAAAGATTGATCAAAACACGCTCTTAATATATTCAATTCAATCATTCTTTTATAAAAAAGTTTGATCACTTCTGTGATCCTTACTCAATAAAAGCGCCCGATTGCGGAAGATCGATATATAGTATATGATAACCGAAATTTGGATATCACTCTGGATTACTTGCTTCAGATAAAGAGTCCATCTCTTCTCAACTATAATCTTGAAGTTTTACACCAGAACCATAATAACATTATCGCGGTTATGTTGAGGATGAACCTCCAATCATCTAGGTTAATTTCTTCAAAGAGAATTCCGATTCCTATTCTCAGTCATTAAACTCGGTCATGAAACATTATGCGACTTTATTTTCACATCATTAAATTGACCTTCCCATTTAGAGATGACGATTGCCGCAAGTGAATTACCAATAACGTTTACTACTGTACGTCCCATATCAAGAATACGGTCGATACCGGCAATAAATGCTAAACCTTCAATAGGAATACCAACTGTTCCTAATGTCGCTAAAAGAACTACGAAAGATACACCTGGTACACCCGCAATCCCCTTAGACGTGATCATTAACACTAGCATTAGCGTAATTTGCTCATACACGCTTAAATCAATTCCATACATTTGAGCGATGAAGATAGCTGCTAACGCTTGATATAATGTAGAGCCATCAAGGTTAAAAGAGTATCCAGTCGGAATAACAAATGTAGCAATATGTTTCGGACATCCCGCTTTCTCCATTTTTTCCATGATTTTCGGAAGAACCGCTTCTGAACTTGCTGTAGAGAATGCAAGTATCAATTCTTCTTTTAGAAGTTTAATCAACGTAAAAATATTGAATCCGACAAATTTCGCAATAAGACCCAGAATGACAATTACAAAGAAAATCATTGATCCGTAAACAGAAAGCGCTAACTTTCCTAACGGAATTAAAGATTCCAAACCGAACTTGGAGATGGTCACACCGATTAGTGCAAATACCCCGATAGGAGCAAATTTCATGACCATGTTAGTTAGGTAGAACATTCCTTCTGCTGTACCTTGGAAGAAACGGAATACTGGTTTACCTTTATCACCGATAGCCGCAATACTAAGCCCAAACAACACGGAGAAGAAAATGATCGCTAGCATATCGCCTTCTACCATGGCTTTAACTGGATTGGATGGTACAATGTGAACGAGTGTATCTACAAAAGATTCATGCTGCTTAGTTTCTGCTGTATCCACATATGTAGAGATATCAGTTTGTTCCAGATTATTCATATTCACACCAGCACCAGGCTGGATGATATTCGCTGAAATTAAACCAACAGCAATCGCTATCATAGTTACCACTACAAAGTATGATAATGATTTAGCACCTAGTTTACCTACCGCTTTCAAATCACCTACACCAGCAACTGCAACGATAAGACTTGACACAATGATTGGCACAACAATCATTTTAATCATTCGTAGAAAAATGTCTCCGAATGGTTGTAAAAAGTTTTGGGCCGTCTCATTTCCATAAAAAATGGCACCAACGATAATCCCTAGAATTAAACCAATGAAAATTTGGCTAGCTAAACTTAATTTAAATTTCTTCATTTACTTTCCTCACCTTTCCCTTTTCATTATGCTTAAGCTCTTTTTACTTTTTGACCTTTACTACCATGACTCTGTATCCCCTAACGATTACCATTGTTAATAAAAACGTAACTTTTCATTTACTTTATCATCGAAATTACAACATCCTACAAAAAACTACAAAAACTCACATTTATTATTTTAGAATATTCTGAAATGTAAACGCGCCCATTTTTTTACGCATGCAAATATGCGAAAGAACAAGTATAGGAGTACTTGTTCTTTCGCATATTTGTATAATTAATGACTCCTACTTCTATCGCTTCGTTTCAAAATAAAGAACTTGAAAGAATTTTTTCACGTTAATTCGACTATAAGCGCAGCTTGCTCCTGAGCTTTTTTTGCAGTTCTGTCACCTTTTGGCGGACCATGGCAAAATCAAAAAACTTTGTAGCGTATTTCTCCATTTTCGAGCTTATTATTAGTGAACGAATAAAGTCGGATCTTCAAGCAGCAAGATCAAGAGGTAAGAAAGGCGGGAGACCTGTATAGGTATTTAGACAAGGCACACTAGGTTTCCTCAGTAAATCACGACGGATTAAAGCAGCACCCCTGTGGTGACTAGGCCTAAATGAAGGAAAGCACCCGTTAGTGTAACAAGAAAACAGCTTAATAACAGTAAAATTTTTATTTCAAGCACCTATTAGTACAATTATTATTTTTCCCTAAGATGATTTAATAGTGCAATAGCCAATAAAAGAATTGATAAGCCAGTCCCTGAACTATCAGGTCCTACATCTAAGAAAATTGGAGAAACAAAGTGATTTAAAACTGTAATGATTACGGCAAATGTAACCAAAGAATTATTTGTTTTCTTCAAAGTAAAAACTTCCTATTAAATAACGAAGGCAAGTAAAAATTCTCCTTTTAAATTATAACTCTTAATGAACTATCCGCCCCGATAGTTGCAAAAAGAAAAAGCTGCCTTAAAGACAGCTCTGATCTTCAGCTAACGCACCCGCTAGTTGAAGATCAAAATAATAACTACTATATGTACCTCACTCTAACGGTTTCCAATTTGGGTCCTTTATATCGGATTTATTTGGCTTTCTTACATACTGCAAACTTCTTTCACCATTAGCCCCAAATATTTTAAAACTTTGTTGTGCTTCTCTAAAGGAAACATAATTTGCTCCATCTTCATCTGGATGTTCATATTGGTAACCATCATCTTCCCAAAAACAGATTTCACAAATATCATACGTTCCAGGAGGTTCTTCATCTAATGTTTTATATCCACAGCAAGGACAAGTATATTTCATACAATCACCTCGACAATTCTTATGAATTCTACCATGATTTCTTGTTCAACTATCCTGCCCCAATCATAAAGAAAAAGCTGCCTTAAAGACAGCTCCAATCTTAAACTAACGCACCCTTTTTTAAAGTGGCTCTGTTATATTCATTGTTGATTTTATCAAAAAAAAAACGATTTTTATCGATCAGATTGCAACAATTTACGGTCATTTGTAATCAGCCCTTTAAAAATGTTAGCAGTGCTTCATTAAATTCTTTGGCATGTGTTGCATTGAACCCATGTGGACCACCCTTTATTAAAGTTACCTTTGAATCAGGAATTGCTTCATGTGTCAGCTTCCCACTATATTCAAATGGAACAATTGCATCTGAATCACTATGAAGAACAAGGGTAGGTATATTAAACTTGGCTAAATCCCCTCTGAAATCCGTTTTGCTGAAAGCAGAAATACATTCTAGTGTCCCTTTAGGCGATGCACCTGCTGCAATATCCCTATTGTAAAGTCGGAATGGTTCACTGACTAAGTCAGTTCGTTCTCCAGCAGCAAAAAATCCTCTCGTAAACTCATCAAGAAATGCTAGGCGATCATTTTTTACTCCATTTTCTAATCCTTGAATGACTGCATCATCAAATGCTCCCTCAGGATGTTCTGCTGACTTGTAAAGAAATGGTGGTACAGCCCCTGCAAATACAGCCTTCTCTACTCTATTTGTTCCGTAAGTTCCGATATAGCGGGCTACTTCTCCACCCCCCATTGAAAATCCGACCAGTGTCACATTTTGGATATCCAAATGCTCTAGTAACAGGTGTAAATCAGTAGCGAATGTGTCATAATCATAACCGTTCCATGGCTGAGAAGAGTTCCCGAACCCTCGACGGTCATAAGTTATGACTCTATATCCAGCCTCAACGAGAGCAGGAACTTGATATTCCCAAGATCGGCCACTTAATGGCCAACCGTGAATTAATACTACCGGCTTCCCTGTACCGTGATCCTCATAATATAGTTCAATCTGTGTTTCATTTTCGGTTCCTATAGTAATTTTTGCCATTTTTCTACCTCCAAAAAATTTTCCGATATATATCCTATTCTCTAATAATACGGATGAATCCCGTAGCCTATTTATTCACGTTTAATGTTGCGGACTCCAAGCATAATGAATCTTATTGTTCCGATGATTCATTTTCTGTTTTGTAACAATTTCCCATCTAATACCTTTTTTATCATGAATGCAACTTAAAAGAAGTTTATCTAAAACTGATAATCTCCTTTTGTTAAACTAGAACAGGAGTGTGATCGATCCAATGAATAAATTGTCGTAAATAGCTCTGAAGATATCGTTTTGGTTTTTCGTCAGTAAGCGCTTTCTGATTGTAGTCAATCTTTTCGTGTACTTGCGAAATTAGTACTTTTTGAAATGGAACGACATTAGCTTGCATGGCTTTTGGTCATATCCCCTCCTTGTTTGAAATACCTATTCATGATACTATACTTTATCAAATGTGGGAACGGGTTCCAATAATGGAATAAAAAAGATAAACGAAAATAAGGTTACATTTCGAAAAGCCTTGAATTCAATAGAATCTAAGGCTTTTTGTGTATGGGTTCCGTTAATATAACGTCTGGATGAAAAGAATTGAACAATAGGAAAGACAATTTCGTCTTTTTGAACTTTACGTTCAAATCCCCAAGCAGCAATATGTTAGTTAAAACCACAACCATTCCTACAACACCTCTTACCCCTATGATAGTTCCAGGATGAAGTCTAAATCTAATTCCTTGTTGAACTACTTTAGCATTCCTGTAGTTCGTTATTTTTCGGTTTTGTGCTCCTTCGTCATGCAGAATTGCATCTGCTGAGGCAAGCCCTGGGAAGTGGAAAAAGCCATATTGTCCTTTCCAAACGTGGAAGATCACGACTGCGGCGCTATTTCTTCTTTGCGACCATGAGTCTGGTGATTAATAACCTTGAGTTTAAGGCCATACACTCCAACAATGTCAAAGTGAAGAAGATAAAGAAAATCAAACCCATCATGAAACTATGTGGAAAACTCGCCCGTGTCCTAGTAGGGATTCTAAACCTCAGGTCTTACTTTCAATTAACCCCCAGGTCTGTTTTCTTAAGATGGCTTTGTCAGTACACTTAATCATACAAATAAAATTCACTTAAAGGGAGAAAGAATACTGTGATTCTTGGAAACAAACCTAGGCTGTGGACGCATTTATTGATGGACGCTTTTGTAGCCATGTGCATTTTTGTGTTTTTGCCATCGCTGCCGACAATATATAAAGTTATATTTACAGTCATTTTAATAGGCATTCTGTCTATTAATCTTGTTTTGATAATCATGAAAAAAGAAAATTTAAAACATACACGTCTCGCATTAGTGTACTTGAGCATTTTTTTGATTATTGTCTGTCTGATTTTTTATACAACAAAGTTTTTGGTTCTGACAGACGGGATCGGTATCGGGAGCGTTTTAGGAGGAAACCCCCTCTTAAGTAAACTCCTTTTCCTCCTTATTTGTTTCCTTCAGCCAATCGTACTGCCCTTGCCTGAAGCTTTAACGGTTCCTGCAGGCAGTGCAGTTTTTGGCTCATTCACCGCAACTTATCTAAGTTTTTTCGGAACTATTTTTGGAATAGCAGTCATGTTCCTAATAGCTACGATTGGTGGGCAAAAGCTTGCATTAAGATTAGTAAAAGAAAAGCACTTGCAAAGCTACCAGAAATATATGAAAAAAAATGAAACGGCTATCCTTTTCCTTCTGTTCATTATCCCGATTCTCCCAGATGAAATCATTTGCCTCGGATCGGGGATAGGCGGAGTTTCTTTCAGCAGATTTATCCTGATCGCTTCACTATCAAAACTAATGACAGCCTCATCCCTATCATATTCAGTCGAATTGGCAAAAGCCCTCTCCCTGACAGGACAGGAATTAATCTCGGCTGTGTCACTTGCTGCTGGTGGATTGTTTATTTTATCTTTAGGGATAAAATGGGTTTTAAACAAAAGAAAAGTAGAATAGAGCATGTATTATGGGAAAAACGCTGGAAAGGAGAGCGTTTTTTTGTGTAATAAAAAAAACACACCAGGTATCAAATTCATTCATAACACTGTTGCTACGTTTATGAACTAACCTGCCCCTTTAGTATTAAAATCCGCTCAAATCCTCGGGATATACTGAGTGCCATTTGTGAATAATAAGAGTGTTAAACAATGGATTAAGGAGGACTTGCATGCAGCAGGATCAACAAGCTAAAAAGTATTCGGGTTCAATTACGAAACCAGGATTTTCAGGAACTGATGCACAAAAAGTAAAACAAGAAATTCAAAAAGATGTAAGCGAAGGACAAGGTGCAATGACTTCCCGAGAGGCAGGAGCAATGCGAGATTAAAAAACCACTCTGAGTGGTTTTTTATATGCTTTAACGCAAGTTTTAAAAAGAGGAATAACAAGGTTAAATTAAGTTTTTTTCTTCTCGAATAGTGTGTAATAACGTGAGCTAAAAAAGATTTTTTGTAAATTAATCATATCTATTACTTCATGCATACTATTCTTTGAAACAGCACATTATAAATCATGTCGATTTATTACTTTCGAAAAAGAGGATTCACACATTTATCTATGGTTTGCTTCCGATTTTATATATGTTTGCCATGATACCGAAAAATATCAATGACCTTTTAAAACTTGGAGATTCTGTCGGCAATGGCGCATTGTTGTTATTCGGTTTACTCCCACTACCCCTGCTTATTATCTTAAGAGTAAAAGAGGAAAGTATGAAACAATCACAAATCAATATACGGCCCCTCTTCGTTTCACTCTCCGTTCTCTTGTTCTTATCTCTTACAGGATGTTGGAGCACTCGTGAAATTGAAGAGCAAAGTTTAGGTATAGGTTTGGCATTCGATAAAGGCAAGGAGTCCATCATTGAGAAAAAGTTAAATGGACAAAAGGAAGGATATTATTCAAAAAAAGACCTGATTACATCAACCTATCAATTTATCACTCCAGAAGTTGCAAGTTCAACAACTATACAAGCCGGACCACAACAAAAATCTTATATTAATTTTTCGGAAACTGGAGATTCCGTCCATCAGATGGTTCGTGAACTCTCATTAAAAATTGAAAATCCCATAACAAGTACTCATATGAAAGTGATTGTCATAAGTGAAGATCTTGCAAAATCGTTTAAATTGGGAAATTTACTTGATCAAGTTCTTCGTGATAATGAAATTAGACCAAGCTGTCTTGTGCTCATTAGTAAAGGAAAAGCAAGTGAGACACTGGAAACAAAGACAGCAGGAGAGATTCCATCGTTTCGTCTGGTTGGCATTGTAGAAAATGCCTATCGAACAACGAGGATTTTGCCTCCTATGCCGCAAATTAAAGTACAGAGCATGCTCCATTCAGGATCTAGTTTTCTGTTGCAAAAAGTATTATCAGTGAATGGGCAAGTCAAATTTGCCGGAGCCGCAGTAATCAACGGAAAGACCCACAAAATGACAGGTGTTGTGAATGAGGAAGAACTAGAAGGCATAACGTGGATAAAAGGCAAGGGAAAAGGCGGTGTAGTGAAAAGCTATGATAAAGAGACTGGTCAGCAGATTGTGTATGAGATAGAGTCCATGAAAAGCAGAATTAAACCTCGAGTTAATGGAAACAACATCTCTTTTGATGTAAACATTGAATCAGAGGGAAGACTATCTGAAACTTGGGTGGTTCCGGGAAATACTTTTAATAATGAATTTCTAAAAAAAGCAGAAAAATCCTCTGAAAAAGAAGTAAAACGCTTGGTGAGAAATGTAGTAGAAAAAATGCAAAAAGAATACCAAGTGGACGTTGCTGGCTTCGGAAATCGATTGAGAATTGAGAACCCCAAAGTATGGAAGAAGGTCAAAAAGGATTGGGACCAAACATTCAGTGAAACCCCGGTCAACTACAATGTAAAATTAACGATTAACAATTATGGAACATCAGGGTCTGCAAAGAAGTGAACCCTCAGGATAACCACATTGACCTTCCTAGTCTCCATTAAATGTGAAAGATGAATAGGTTAAAATTTTTAAACTGCAAAAAGTCTATACATCTTTTTTTAATGGGACCTAAATACTTTATTCGTAAACGTATTTGGGGCTACTTGTTGTTTACCTATATATAGTATAAATAACCCAACAATTACTGTACCTTTTGGTATCTGTATCCCCGCTTCTGAAATCAGGCCATAAAAAAAGCCGCCCATCATTTGAGCAGCTCTTTATCAGTACTTTAGTTTTAGCTTTCAGTGAAAATTTGAAAGGTTGGCTTTTGAACTTACACCCGTCAAGTAGGGAGTTCTTCTCTCCACTAAAAAGCGACTGGCAGGGATGTTAACCCCTGTGAACTCAGCATGAAGTGCCAGTTGACGTTCTCCCGAGGGACGCTGAGGCGTAGGTTGGGCATGCGTCTCAACAGGGTGGAAAACGCAACGTCACCTTCCACACGGGCTAGTGGCGCTCCCAAACACATATGAATGCCATGTCCAAAGGCGAGATGACGTTTGATTGTGCGCGTAATATCCAGCCCCTCTGGGTCCGTAAACTGGAGCTCATCCCGATTCGTTGATTTTAATACGGGAATAACCATATCTCCCTTTTTGATTTGCTGCCCTGCTAGTTCGATATCTTCAGTGGCAAAACGTAGTCCCGCGATTGTGGCAGGCCCATTGAAGCGCAGTAGTTCTTCCACAGCTGCAGGAACGAGACTGTGGTCGGCTTTTGCCATTTCCAGTTGCTCAGGATGATCCAGCAACATCAAAGTGCCTGTAGCGATCAGATTCGAGGTTGTCTCATGGCCGGCAAAGATCAATAGCGAGATCATCGAGATTAGTTCTGCTTCGTCGAGTCGATCTCCCTCCTCTTCGATGGCTACCAACTGACTAATCAAGTCATCTGCAGGATGCTGACGTTTGTCGGCGACAAGCTGCACGATGTATTCCCCGAATGCTCGTATCCGCTCTGCTACCCCCGGATTTTGTCTTCCTAGGCCCAGACCGTGCGCGATGGCCTCAGACCAGCCCCGAATCCGTACCTGGTCTGTTTGAGGCACCCCAAGCATATGTGAAATGACGTTGATTGGTAAGGGATAGGCATAGTCCTTGACAAGGTCCATCTCGCCTTTATCTTGTACCTGGTCAAGTAATTCGTCAGCAATTTCCTGGACGCGAGGGCGTAAGCTTTCCATATATTTGGGCGTAAAAGCTTTGGACACCAACCTGCGCAACCGTCGATGATCGGGTTCATCGACAGAAAGCATTGATTTTGCGTTAAGGAAGGTAGGGGGAGCAGATGGATCAGCATTTTTTTGCCTGATATCACTATTACCATTGATGGAGCCCCCGTCTACAGTAAAGCGGGCGTGATCTTTTAACACCTGCATTGCTTCTTCCATACGCGTAACCATCCATGCTTGGCCATCCATCCCACTAATCGGAGACGGGATAGGAATAACGGCTCCCATTTTCCGCATCTTAACGAATATCGGAAATGGGCTTTCACCACTTTCACCACTAAACACG
The DNA here is from genome assembly GCF_006680105.1 of Bacillus sp. B4EP4a. Taxonomy (NCBI): domain Bacteria; kingdom Bacillati; phylum Bacillota; class Bacilli; order Caryophanales; family Bacillaceae; genus Bacillus; species Bacillus sp. B4EP4a. The sequence goes on along the minus strand of NZ_VHIK01000060.1, from coordinate 7,033 downwards.
TCCAATATGGATTTCTCTGGTAAGTTTCGATCTGAATTATTCATGACAACCTTCCTTTCTCATTGTGCCCTTTACGGGAGTCATTTGTTTGTTTAAATATTGTCCAAGGAATTATTTGTTGACCTAAAAATACCTTTTAAAAACCATCAGGATGATAATCTTTAAGTTTTAAATAACATCCCATTTCCTCCTTAGTTTACAATTGGGATAATTTATACATATTTTATATTGTGGATTTGCCTCTTAAATTCTTACTGGCTTCTTTAAAATTATGTTGCCTTCCTTCGGAAGCGTTCTTAACACGTTTGATAAAGAAGGAAAGCAATAAACTAAAAATTCCGATGATAAGAATAACAAAATATGCGTCATTTATCCCCTGGATAGAAGCTTCCATAACCATATGTTGTTGTGTTTCACCCCGTGCTCCTCCCGTGGCTAAGTCCTGAAGATGATTACTTGTACTGTTTGTCATTACTGTCACAAGTAGTGCAGTACCTATTGCGCCAGCTACTTGTCTGATAGTGTTGGAAATAGCAGTACCATGTGCATAAAGACTGGATGGTAATTGATTTAAACCTGCAGTCTGTACAGGCATAAGGAACATAGCCATCCCAATACGACGAACTGTAGACATCACAATGAGAAACGTGTAGCTGGTCGAGTCCGTCAAATCTATAAAGCCAACGGTTGAGATGATAATAATTGCTATACCAATAATAGTAAGCCATTTGGCTCCAAATCGGTCGAAGAGCTTTCCAACTACAGGACTTAGTAACCCCATTAGGAGTGCCCCTGGAAGCATCAGTATACCTGACTCCAATGCAGTAAAACCGCGGGCATTTTGAAGGTACAGAGGAAGCAGCATCATATCTGCATACATCATCATGGTAACACCTATACTTATAAGGGTAGTCAAGGTGAACATATTGTATTTAAATGCTCGGAGATTCAGTAGCGGATTTTTGGAGATCAGCTGCCGCCAAGTAAACAGGACAAGGGCCAGGATTCCTATAACTAGAGAAACAACTACCTCTGTACTTGACCAACCAGCATTGCCTGCTTCGCTGAAGCCGTACATTAATGCACCAAATCCGATGGTTGAAAGGGCTACACTAATAAAGTCTACCTTGGAATGAACAGGTTCTGATACATTTTTCAGATAAATAAAACCGCAGATGATAACAATAATTGTAAATGGAATCATGCCATAAAACATGGCTTGCCAAGGAAATGTCTCAAGAACATAGCCGGTAAGTGTTGGCCCAATTGCAGGCGCAAAAATAATCGCTAACCCGACGTAACCCATAGCAGATCCTCTCTTCTCTGGCGGGAAAAGGGATAACACAACATTCATGAGTAAAGGCATAATAATGCCAGCACCGGCTGCTTGAATCAGCCGCCCAGTCAGAAGTACAGGGAAATTGGATGCGACTGCAGAAACAATCGTTCCGGCTAGAAAAATAATCATCGAAGTTTGGAACAATTGACGAGTGGAAAATCTCTGGATTAAAAAGGCTGTAATAGGAATTAAAACGCCATTCACCAACATATAACCTGTTGTAAGCCACTGAGCTGTTGAAGCTTTAATATTAAAATCATTCATTAATTCCGGAATGGCAACGCTCATGATTGTTTGATTAAACGTGGCCAGGAAAGCACCTATTATCAACACAAACATGATTGGTCCCTTTTTGATAGAATTTTTGATTGTTGAATTCTTACTCAATTTCATACATCCTCTCGAGCCATCGTGGATTAAATTTACATTGTGTTGTATAATTTACAATGTATAAATGAGATTATAAGTACAATTTATAATGTTTTCAAGCTACAAAATTCCAAAAAGTGTATATTAATTTACAAAAATAAGGTTTATGTTGTTTATCGAGAAGAAATACGACGTAACACTATGAAGTGTAGCTTACTATTTGATAAGAAAGGAAAGAGACTGATGGAAAAGAAAAAGCTTCACACAGACCCTCGCATACTCCGTACAAGACAATTAATTAAAGATGCATTTGTTGAATTACTTGAGGAAATGGATGTGCAAAAAATAACGGTTAATCGATTGGCAGAGAGAGCAACCATCAATCGTGTTACCTTTTATCTACATTATCGTGATATTCCAGATATGTTGGAAAAGATGGCAGACGATATGATTGAAGACATTTCAACGATTTTTTGTAATACACCAACGGACCAGACATCCTCTGAAGAGAATAGTTGGAAAATAGTCGAAAATTTACTTGAGCATATAGCTGAACATTCGAATTTTTATAAAAACCTTTTGGCTTCTAAGAAAGTCCCTATCTTTAGAGAACGTCTAACAATGTTTTTAAGGGAAAGGATAGTTACTAAGATAGAGGAAAACGGAAGGTCATCCCACATTCTAACTGAAATTGTAAAGGAAGACATTTTGATATGGTATGAAACTTCAGCTTTAATAGGCACAATCGTTTCGTGGCTTCAAAATGATATGCCATATACTCCGACTTTTCTTGCGAAACAATTCTCTTTGCTTCACCAAAGGAGGATAAATGTAGAAAGTTAATCATTTATAAAATGTACCTATTATGGTTTCTAACTCTTGTATATCTAATAGATTACGCAAAAAATTCGAGAAGGTTTTCCAAAATCAACTGGCTTATTTTTAGTGGACTTTGGTATAAAAACCGGAGTGTTTCCGTTCAGAAAACTGAACGGTTTTTCCTTTATTTTTATCATTTATCTCTCCCGTGCTACAAACTTTCTTGTGGAACTAACCTGCCCCGTTAGTGACAGTGACAAATGAAAAAGGCTGCCGCAGCAACCTTGAGTCTTGTACAAGAGGTAGAAATCCCTTTCATAATTTGAATTTGCCTGGTTGTTCTACATAGAACTCTATATACCCACATTTAGAACAAAATAAGGAAATACTTTGCTGTAAATCGGACTATCCGTAAAAAAACCTCTTGGTTTTTTGTTTATCTGAAATTCTCCTTGAATTCCAGAAATATAGGCCTTCGTAAGTTCGTTGCCGCATTTGCTACAAGTTTCCACTATTTATCATCCCTTATAAGCTATCGTATCCTACCCGCATTACTCTCTTTTATACGATTCCTAAACTAATAAAGTTTCAATCCTTCTTCAACAAACCTGCCCCGATAGTTCCATCAGAAAAAGCTGCCTTAAAGACAGCTCCGATCTTCAGCTAACGTACCCGTTAGTTCAACAAAAAACCTACGCTTAAATCCACTCTTTTCCATGTTCACGAATGAATTTAATATCGTTTTGATAATGTTCAAGATGCCCTTCATCTATCATCATTTGAAAAGCAATGTCACCTTCACTGGCTTTTCTTGTAATTGTTTTACATAACCCTTCCAATCGTAGCAATACCATTTCCAAATAATCTTCTTCTATTCCCTCACCGTAAGATTCAAAAAACAATCTAACTCTTTGTTTTATACGGTTAGCGTGCTGTAATGAATTATAATAAACTTTCTCACCTGTTTCAGAAAGATTAAATCTACTTAAGGGGACAACAGTATAAAGAGTGTACGCTATGTCCCAAAGTTTTGGGCCAGGTCCAGCGACATCGAAATCAATAATACCTATTGGTCTTTCATGTTTAAAAATAATGTTGTATATCGCAAAATCATTATGGCATAGTACCTCAAATTGTTGGGGGGTGTTATCTATCGATTGCCAGCTATCATCAAATGAAAAATCGCTGACAGAATCATGATAAAGACGGAGCATTTTCGCTATTTCCATTAAGACATCATCAGACCACATGTATTCTTTTAAAGGATGATTACCAGCTTCTCCTTCAATAAATGATAATATCTCTCTTCCTTTTTCATCAATACCTAAAAACTTTGGGGCATAACTGAAACCTTTGTTCTCCAAATGCTTTAATAGCTTATGAACTTTAGGACTATCTGGTTTTAATTCTCGTCGCACAGTATCTCCCGAACGATAAACGTTAGAGACATTCCCTCCTGTCAGCATTTCTTCGTTTTCATTGTTTGACATCTAAATATCCCCCTAATCTGACTTTCTTTAACCCGTAAAATAAATCCTGTTTGTAAAACTAACCTGCCGCATTTGTTTCATAAGAAAAGGAGCTGCTGATCAGCTCCTGGAAATGAAGTAAAGGACTGTTAGCTGAAGAACAACAAATATAAATACCTTTCTTGAAGATAGATTCCAGGACTCAAAAAATCCAGCTAAAGAGTGTGTAAATTCCGATTAATGAAAAGAAAATGATAAATATTAATATCGTGATACACCCAATAGTAAATAACTTATCCTCCAATGTCTCATCAGGTTCTTCAGTCAATTTTTCTTTAACTTTATTTTGTATAGGAGAAATTGCCTGATCTTGCAGTCCTTTTATAATTTCACTATCTCCTTTAAACTTTAGAACTCTGGCAATTCTAATAGGATCGTTACCCATGGATTTTTCGAACTGAATGCACGCATCTACCATTTCAGGTGTCTTATTCTTTTCTAGATACCAATATCGACCGGCCATCGAGGGATATTTTAATGCAAAATAAATATCGCCTAACTTTTTACGGAGTTCTAATTCATCTGGAAAGGTGATAATTAACCCGTGTATTCTATCTCTTGCTTTTCCTAAATCATTATTTTTAATGTCCTCTTCTATCTTCTTTAAATTTTTAACAGGTATTTTTTCTATGAGTACTCCTCCTTCATCTATCTATTTACAGTCGAAATAATCCGAAACAAATTTTTTTCTATTTATTACTTAATAGATAGAATTGTTCCTTTTTCCTTTAACCCGTCCCTATACTTCCTGAAGAAAAAGGAGAAGTAATTTACTCTTCTGTTTTTATTTTTACAAAAAAATCTACCCTAAAAACTGACCACACACCTCTATATTCTATTCCATCCACTTTTTGTAGAGGGCATCAAATTTTCCCTGTAGCTTCATTTCATCCATCCACATTTCCAAGTAGCTTGCATAAATGAAATCACCTCTCGGGATCATATAACCTTTTTCACTGTTTGTGAAAGGCTTGTCAGTTTGAGCCGCATACAGTCTGGGATCAGCTTTTGCATACAGCATTGCTTCTACTGTGTCAGTGATCATGACATCATACGTACCTTCTGCAACAAGATGTGGGATATCAAGGTTGTTTTCTACAACGGTTACGTTAGCTTTGCTTAGATACTGACGGACAAATTCTTCGTTTGTTCCTCCTGGATTTACGCCGATGCGTACAGATGGCTTGTTAATATCCTCAATGGTAAGATACTTGTCTTTATCTTCTTTGCGAATTAAAGGCACCTTACCGAATGAAAGGTAACCTTGGGATACATAAGCGCTTTTTTGTCTCGTTGTATTGCGAGTCACACCGCCCACAGCGATATCGAATTTGTCCGCTTCCAGGTCTTTCAACATCGCAGGCCATGTAGTAGCGACAAATTCCACCTTCACACCAAGGTCTTTGCCAAGTTCTTTGGCAGCGTCCACGTCAAAGCCTTCATACTCATTTGTTTCCGGATTCAAATAGGTAAAAGGTTTGTAGTCGCCGGTCATTCCAACCCGAATGTATCCACGTTTGATTATTTCATCAAGCTGGGAAGCCTCGACTTTTTTCAAATGCCCTGGGGCCTTTTCTGATGCCGGTTCAGCCGAGACGTTTTGCGAGGAGATCAGATCGTGACCGACGTACCCTGTACCTAGCAGGGATAAGCTGATCACTCCAGCCATTAGTGTTTTTTTCCAATTGTTAAACATGTGAATTTACCTCCATTTTTTCTATATTTTTATTTAATCTACCAATTATTAAAAATACAACAAAATAAATGAATCACCTTCTAAAACAAAACACTTTTTTATATTAAGGTGAATTAGCGTAACAGTTGATATGAAAAGGACTGCACATTTTAGACATTTCTAAAATGTGCAGTCCTAATTTAATTTATTGCTGAACTGAACCACCTGTTAATTCTATAAGCAAAAAAGCAACCAATACGGCGGCTCTAGTCTTGAACTCGTTAGTTGCAGTACATTCCTTCACAATCATACAAATACCGAAAAGCATATCTTAAAAGAGGAAAGTATTACTTTGCACAAACAATGAAACTATTTAATGAATTCTCATTTCCATTTGAAGTGTTCATCAATTCATAATAACTATTTATCAACGTTTGTATCATGGAAGGAACTTTAATAAATTCTGCACGGATACTATTTGCATAACTTTTTTCCCATTGACCGTCTTGTAATAAGGTTGCATCGACTGTAAGTTGTTTCACCACTTCAAAATTTGCTTGCTGGAGTAGCTGGTGAATTTGAGTTTTATGAAACAAGTTTTGGATATTTCCTTCATTCTTTACGAAGTTTGAATACAATGCCAGAATGGAAACCGCACAAAAATGGGAACGTTGCGTAATGCAGGTAAAATCAAGGTCCCATTCTGCAAAACATATATGTTTTGCCAAACCACGAATTTTTCTAAAGTAATTCAATAAATCTTCTGGTTGCTTGAAATACCATGAACAATGGGATAATACCGCCACATCAAATGGCATAGTTGCTTCAAAAAAATCAAAATCCATTTCAAAATGGAAGTTAATACATTCTCCTAATAGAGATTTCTTAATACGTTCAGTTGCTTGACCTAAAGTTAACGGTGCTCCGTAATCGGGACTAGCAATATCTATTGCGACAACACATCCGTTTTCTCCTACCGCATCGGCTAATGCAACAGTTGTATCCCCCTGCCCGCAACCTATTTCTAATACACGCATTCCTTTTTGAATCCCAAATGCTTTTACTAATTCCAACCGGTGCTGCAACTGAACTTGTTGGATCAAATCATCCTCGAATAATTGATATTTCGATAAAAAAGACATTGTTTTTTCGTTTAGTTGAAATGACTTCACGTATCATTCACCCCACATTTATTGTGATTGGTTCATCAACAATGAAAAAGGCTGCCTCAGCAATCTCCCTTATTGAAGTAAACCAGCTAATAGGATGTCAATATCTTTCTCTAAAATTTTCATTTCCCTT